>JBLHVA010000123.1:0-5729 GCA_047630005.1 Candidatus Endobugula sp.
CGCTGAACCCCGCTGTTTTCAACTTCAGTCACTCCCAGGAGTAAGTATAGTTGGGCTTGTAATTTTTCTTCTTCTGCATTGAGCTGGCTATGATGGAAAGTGTTCAGTAGCAGTGTGCCACTAAGGATAATAAATAATGGCAAAATGATCAGTGACGCGAGGAAAAAACGCTTAAGTAGTGAGCTTTGTGTAAGGTAAAAATTTATTTTTGTAATGATGAGGTTTTTTTTAAACGATTTTTTTTCCGTACTTCTTGAATCGTTTTTTTCAGGAATGCCCATTTTTATGGCTCTTGGGATGTTAATGATGTGTTTGTGGTGCTTTCAGCGCCATCTATTTTTTTATTCTCTTTTTCGGTTAAACGGTAGCCTTGACCTCGGTGAGTGATAATCGGTTTCAATGTGTTTTCCGGATCAAGTTTTTTGCGCAAGCGACCAATTAGTACTTCTATTACATTGCTGTCTAGGTCAAAGTCTTGGTCATATAAGTGCTCAGTCAGTTCTGTTTTAGAAATCACACGGGATTTGTTTAATGCTAAATACTCTAATGTATTGTATTCATATTGGGTCAGCGTAATATTTTTTTCGTTTACATGGGCTAGCTTTTTTGCCGTGTTTATTAGCAGTTCGCCAATGTGGATTTCAGGTGAGGCGTGGCCTTTTGAGCGGCGTGTTAATGCGTTTAGTCTTGCGAGTAGCTCTTCATTGTGAAATGGTTTAGCGAGGTAGTCATCTCCGCCCGCTTCTAAGCCAACGACTTTGTCTTGCCAGCTATCGCGAGCGGTAAGAATGAGAATGGGAAAGTTTTTTTGATGTTGACGGAGTTCTTTAATTAGCTCGATGCCGTCAATGCCGGGTAAACCAATGTCAATGATGGCGATGTCATAGGGGTGTTCAGAGCCTAAAAACAAACCTTCGTGCCCCTCTTCGGCGCTATCAACACTATAGCTGTTGCGTGTTAAAAACTGTTTTAAATTGTCGCGTAGTATTTGTTCGTCTTCTACTAATAGTAAACGCATAGCTAATATCCTGTTTCTAGCATTCGTTGGTGTTCAGGTATCTTTTTTTTACGTTTGGCTGTTTGTTTATCTAAGATGATTTCGCCGTTGTCACCATTGACGATAATGTTACGGACCCGGCCTTCAGGTGAAAGTACTTTTACGCGGTAATTGATTTTTTTGCCTTGTATCGGTGTTACTTTAAGAATTTTTCCGTCGGTAAAGTTGCGCGCACTAGCGGCAGCTTCTGCAGGAGAGAGCTGTTGTGCATATAAGGTGTTGCTGCAAATGCAGAGCAGGAGTAAGCAAAATATATTTTTCGGTCGTAATATAAATATAAATAATTTTTTGTGGTCAACCGATATCATAAAGCTGCGCTCTTGTTGCGTTTTTTTCTTATATATAGGACGCCTGTGATCAAGTCAGGTATCAATTTTCATCGACTACAGCCGCCGGACTTTCGCTGGGAATCTTGGTCGTCACTAGCTATTGCCCGCAATTCACGCCTTAAATTAGACGTTGTTACCACGATGAAAATTTGATTTAGGCTTGACCATGGGCTCCATAGGTTAATTGATGGGCTATCTTAGTAACCTATCAGTGTAACATCAACCGCTACGCGTATTTTCTCGCCTGGGCGGGTGTTCATGGACGTGCTATGTGATTGGCTGTGATATTTGTAATTCACATCATAGCCTGTTGCTTGCTTTTCATGTCGTGCATTATGATGGACGGAGCATGCTTTTTCTGTTGCGGTGTCGATGTCTGGGTTGTCGTTTTGGATCGTTAGCGATAGAGCCTCCTAATATAGAGCCGCCTAATATTACGCCGGCAACAGCGCCTATACGCTTATTGCTTTTGTTATGCCCTGTTCATTGCCAATAGCTCTGCCGATTAGCGCACCAATAATAGTGGGGGTGGTCGAAGTGTCTCGATGGCGGTACTTGCGTAGCTCTGTTGTTCTCTCTTCTAAATGGCGCTCTCGATAAGGCTCGCGGGCGGTGTAGGTTTCATATGTTGGAGTGACCTGCGTGACTCGCGCATAATTATCGTAAGGTTTTGCGTCAGCACTAAAAGACAGTGTCGTTAGGGGTATGGCTGTTAAGGATGTTGCGGCAACAATAAAGCGATGATTGGGGTGCATGTCAGCAGCGATCGCCGGAGTAAGTATTAATGAGTACATGGTAAGCCCTCTGGTTTCTTGCTATGTGGTTGATGCGGTTCTTATCTAGGTCTATAGATTAGCGCTGGATAGCTGAACTCAAACTGAAGGGTTTTATCCTTACAGATAAATAACCAGATAGGGTGATTGCTCCACTATTTTCTATGCCAATGTCGTATAATGCCAAGTATTTTAATCTTATTGTTATTGGGTTTTCATTCTCATGAATATTAAAAGCTATATGCAGCAAGTCGGTCAGCAGGCGCGTGCTGCCTCTCGGGCGATCGCTGCTGCGGATACTGGTATTAAAAATGATGCTTTGCTGGCTATTGCAGCAGCCTTAGATGCTAGCCGAAATGAGTTGCTTGCTGCTAACTCAGTGGATATGGCACAAGGCGAGAAAGACGGTTTAGATAGTGCATTGTTAGATCGTTTATCTATCGATGATAAAGGCATTGATGGAATGATCGAAGGTCTAGCGCAGGTGGCTGCTTTACCTGACCCTTGTGGCGAAATTAGCGACATGAAGTATCGCCCAAGTGGTATTCAAGTGGGTAAAATGCGTGTGCCTTTGGGCGTTGTTGGCATTATTTATGAATCTCGCCCGAACGTGACCATCGACGCGGCGAGCCTGTGTCTAAAATCAGGCAATGCGACGATTCTACGTGGCGGTAAAGAAGCACTGCATTCTAATCAGGCCATTGCAGGTTGTATACAACAAGGCTTAGAGAAAGTGGGCTTGCCTGCGACAGTGGTGCAGGTGATCGAAACGATAGATCGCGAAGCGGTTGCCGAGCTCATTACCATGAGTGAATATGTGGATGTCATTATCCCTCGCGGCGGCCGTGGCTTAATAGAGCGCATCGCGAATGATGCAACTGTATCGGTGATTAAGCATCTTGACGGTATTTGTCATGTTTATATCGATGATCAGGCGGATGAGGACAAAGCGTTTAATATCGCGGTTAACTCCAAAACGCATCGTTATGGTGTTTGTAATGCGATGGAAACCTTATTAATTGCAGAGCCCATTGCAGCAACAGTATTACCTCGGTTGGTGGATGCTTATCGTGATAAGGGCGTTGAGCTGCGCGGCTGTGAACAAACTTGCGTATTAGCGGATGGCGTATTATCTGCAACAGAAAACGATTGGCAGACGGAGTATCTCGCGCCTATTTTGTCGATTCGGGTTGTCGATGATATGCAGGCGGCGATCGATCACATCGGCCAGTATAGTTCAGGGCATACCGAAGCGATTGTAACGGAAAATATCACACGTGCACGCCAGTTTATGACTCTAGTGGACTCTAGTACCGTTATTGTTAATGCATCGACACGCTTTGCCGATGGTTTCGAGTTTGGTTTGGGCGCAGAAATAGGTATCTCAACGGATAAGATTCATGTGCGGGGCCCTGTGGGTTTGGAAGGATTGACATCGCAAAAATGGATTGTATTTGGCGATGGACATGTTCGTACATAATGTCTGTTTCAACAGTGCGTGTTTCAAAAACAATGGTTTCAAGCGTAATCGGTATTTTGGGCGGTACATTTGATCCCGTGCATAACGGCCATATTCAAATGGCATTAGACGCTCTTGATATCTTAGGGTTAGATGAGGTGCGGCTAATGCCTTGTCACCGGCCTCCGCACCGAGATTGCCCAACGTTAGCCAGCGAGCAACGAGTAGAGTTATTGCGTTTAGCGGTAAGCGAGTCTCCGCAGTTAAGCGTAGATACGCGAGAACTACAAAGAGAGCGGGCTTCTTATACGGTAACGACGCTGGAAGGTTTACGGCAGGAATTGGGTGAAGATGCCAGTATCGTATTTATACTGGGGGCAGATGCGTTTGCTCAATTAGCGACATGGTATCAGTGGGAACGGCTACGTGATTTGGCGCACATTGTGGTAATGGCGCGGCCTAATAGTTCCTCGCCATCTCACCCTGTATTGCAGCAGTGGGTTGAGCAAGCGACAGTAAGACTAGGTGCGTCTACAGAAGATAGAAGCTTTTCTATAGAAGCTAATGCCACATTTAAGCAACGGCCATCAGGTGGTTTTGCATTGTTGGAGCGGCATTTGATGGATGTATCTGCAACGGCCATACGGGCTCAGCTTGGGTATGCTTGTCATTCAAATGCGGTTGCTCAGCTACCCAGTGCTGTTGCGGCGTATATTCAAGAGCATGGTTTGTATCGCCCCCGCTGAGGTTTGGATGTTGGATAAAAGTAGGAATATATAAGTATATTGTACTGCTAATGAGCAGAGGCAAAATTTTTAGAGCGAATTAATTAAACAGTAGGAATTAGAATGATTGAAAATGTAAGCCGCTTAGCGGTAGAAGCGCTAGATAGTATGAAGGCACAAGATGTGGTGACCTTAGATGTGACCAGCCTAAGTGAGGTGATGGATGATTTGATTATTGCTACCGGCACATCAAATCGTCATGTGAAATCATTGGCAGGCAATGTCGTTGATGAGTTGAAAAAGCAGGGTATAGAGCCTATTGGTGTTGAAGGTATGGATTCATCTGATTGGGTGTTAGTGGATTACGGGTCTGCAGTAATCCATGTGATGTTGCCACAAACTCGTGAGTTCTATGATCTTGAAAAGTTATGGTCACCTTTAGAGCGCAAGACGAACTATGATGGCAGTATGCCAAAAAAATAATACCGCCCCTTAATAACTAACCGGAAAGGCGAATAAAACATGCGAGTCCGTATTATCGCTGTCGGAACCAAAATGCCTTCGTGGGTCTTGGAGGCGACGCAGGATTATTTAAAGCGTTTTCCGAGGGAGTGGGCGGTAGAGTTTGTTGAAGTTGCTCTAGGGCATCGAGGTAAAGGGCAAGACACCGCAAAGGCAATCGCCAAAGAAGGTGAAAGCATGTTGGCGGCAATAGATGATCGAGAGCAAGTGGTTGCACTTGATGTCCAAGGAAAATCATGGAGTACCGAGCAGCTATCACAGCAAATGCAAAATTGGCAGATGGACGCCCGAAATGTAGCATTATTAGTCGGTGGCCCTGACGGTTTAGCACCTGCTTGCTTGGCTAGATCGGAGCGGCGTTGGTCGTTATCCGCACTAACATTACCTCACCCGTTAGTGCGGGTGTTGTTGGCAGAACAGTTGTACCGGGGATGGAGCATTCTTAAGAATCACCCGTACCATAAGTAGACAGTAGAAATAAACAGTATCAAAATACATACACAAATAATTAAATACGCTTAACTCACCCTTGGTAACCTTATCCATCAAACATTATGCATGAGTTAGAAAACTTCAAAGACCATCATCGTGAAGCGACCATTTTTAAAGGTCGGGTGTTGGTGACGATGTTACTTGTGCTTGCTATGTTATGTATATTGCTCAGTCGGTATTACAACCTACAGGTAGTGAACTATGAAAATTACGCCACTCAATCTGATAATAACCGAATCCTTGTTCAGACGACTCATCCTAAACGCGGTCTGATTTTTGACACTAATGGGGAGCTGTTAGCGGATAATCGGCCCAGTTATGTTCTCTCGCTAACACCCGAAAACATTCCTGACATTGCTCAAACTATTAATA
>JBLHVA010000124.1:0-5701 GCA_047630005.1 Candidatus Endobugula sp.
AACATTTTATTAACGGGGGATATCGAAAAAGAGGCTGAGTATGGGTTGCTTGGAATAGCTGACTTGCCAGAAAATATTGATATTATGCTAGTGCCGCATCATGGTAGTAAGACCTCGTCATCGGACAGCTTACTTGCCCATTTGCGTCCTTCATTTGCCATTGCGACAGCTGGATACAACAACCAATATCGACATCCACATCCGACTATTGTGGAGCGATATGACGACGTCAACACAATATTTATTAATACGGCAGTATCGGGTGCCGTTAGATTGACGATACAGAAGCAAGGTGATGACTGGCGTTTAGAAAAGTGGCGTCAGTTAAAAAAGCGTTACTGGTATGATGAAGACGACTGAGCGATAAGGGGCGTTGCTTGCCTTCCTTGTCACCATACATTTCTCATAATGGCGCTTGTGGCTGATTTGCTTCTGCGGCTTGAGCATTCAGCATGGCTTGTTGCTCTGCATTTAATTCTTCTAGGCCCTCATCTATCGCTACTTTATCCGGGTTAAAGTCAGTTTCTGGCATTAAGTGGGCATCTAAAGATTTCCGTCGCCCAAACAACACGTCGGCCATTTGAGTAATCATCTCGGTTCGTCGTGGATCAGGGTGAGAAGATTTGAGCAATTCACTTTGGGCTCTTTTATAAAAGCCATTCGCTTTAAGAACACCATGTTTGGCATAAGCCTTATGGCCTTGAACTATGTTAGATATAACTTTAATTTGAAGTTGTAGCCAGTTGATTTCACTGCTAAATGACTGAAAGTCTTGATTGGAGAACTTACTGTTCATGTGCTGCTTTCTTAGTATGTCGAGTGATTCACTAAAATAGGCTTGAAAGCGTGCCATTTGCGCATCACTTTTGCATACACGGGAAATATGTCTCGGGCTGGACTCATTGCTCAGTTCTACTGCTCGCGCTTCCGCATTATTTAACCCTGCTTTTAGATAAGCGGCTTTAGCGTTGATTTCGATCATCATTTGGTAATAATTGATGATTTCATCATTAATTAGCTTGGGGATAATTCTTTTTTCGCAAAGGCCATCTAACATCAATACAACATCCTCTAACTCCTCTACACGCACTTTCATTTTTTCCAGTCTAAAAGCGATCTCTTTGGCTTTAGCAACGAGATGATTACTATAAGCAACCACACTCATTGAGAGTGCGGCAATAGCAATTAGTAACAATAAGCTTGTAAAAGCAGTCATAAATCACACTTATCCGTATAGAGTCATTTTATAATGACTACAATAGGTTATCGGCGGCACTTAAAAAAACTTTAATTTATTATATTACTGTTATAAAACAATAATTTATAGATCTTATTGAATGTATTTTGTTGAACGCTATAATAAGATTTCAAGATGAATTGTGTGCCATTTTTGCGGCGTTCAATAAAAAATAATATCAACATTTACTTGACCCGAAGCACTACAGCACTTATATATGCCACCCTTTGAATAAATAACTAGTCCCTTACGTGGTCATTTTTCTTCTCTATTGTTCCTATATTCGCAGTGGGTTTTTCAATATTAAGAGTGGTTAGTACCGAAGTGGCCCGATAATACGGGCAAATGACAATTTAGTTATATTGTTTAGTGCTAGGGTTAATGACACTATTAAGCTTTATCATTAAATTTTTGATTTAAGCGCTAGGTATTAAGTTCCGAGTTTGCAGCACTAAAGCTAGTAACCAATTAAACGCATCAATACAGAGAATGTATCTCATGGGTAAATCGCTTGTTATCGTCGAGTCACCGGCTAAAGCAAAAACTATCAACAAATACTTAGGCGACGACTTTATTGTAAAGTCGAGTATTGGTCATATTCGTGATCTGCCGACTAGCGGTTCAGCTAAAGCCCCTGTTGATACTAAAGCAAGGGCTAAACAAGCCGCATTGACGCGTAAAATGTCCCCAGAAGATAAGGTGATTCATAAGGCGAAAAAAGGCCGTGAACAACTCATCAAGCGCATGGGGATCGATCCAGATAATAATTGGGCTGCGCACTACGAAATACTACCGGGTAAAGAAAAGGTCGTAGATGAGTTAAGAAAACTCGCTGCTACTGCTGACACTATTTATCTCGCAACGGATTTGGATAGAGAGGGGGAGGCTATTGCATGGCATTTACAGCAGGCGATAGGGGGCGATGAAAGCCGTTATCGTCGTGTGGTATTTAACGAAATCACTAAAACGGCTATTCAAAAAGCCTTTGAAACACCCGGTTACCTTGATCAGCACCGTGTTGATGCGCAACAGGCTCGCCGTTTTTTAGATCGCGTTGTCGGTTATATGGTCTCACCATTATTGTGGGAAAAAGTCGCCCGTGGATTATCCGCTGGACGAGTACAATCTGTTGCTGTGCGTTTAGTAGTCGAGCGTGAACGTGAAATTCGTGTATTTATCCCAGAAGAATATTGGGATGTGTACGCCTCTTTACTCACCGGCGATCAGTCCGGTGTTCGCTGCGAAGTTAAAAAATATAAAGGCAATGCGTTTAGACCAGACAACGGCGATGATTGCATGGCATCGGTCGCTGAATTAGAGAATGCGGTATATACCGTTATTAAGCGAGACGACAAACCGACGAGTTCAAAACCATCAGCACCTTTTATTACCTCTACATTGCAGCAAACGGCGAGTACGCGCTTAGGCTTTGGGGTTAAGAAAACCATGATGATGGCACAGCGCTTATACGAAGCGGGTTACATTACCTATATGCGTACTGACTCGACTAACTTAAGTCAGGAAGCGGTGTCTTCTTGTCGCGATTATATTGTCGATAATTACGGTAAACGTTATTTGCCTGAAACCCCTATTAGTTATTCAAGTAAGGAGGGAGCACAAGAGGCGCACGAGGCGATTCGTCCGTCTAGCGTATCTGTGTCGCCCACACAGCTTAATGGCATGGAGCGGGATGCAGAGCGCTTGTACACACTGATTTGGCAGCAGTTTGTTGCCTGCCAAATGACACGTGCTGAATTTACCAGCACATCGGTTGTCGTCCAAGCGGGTGATTTTGAACTACGTACCCGTGGCCGTGTTATTCGTTTCGATGGCTTTATGCGAGTGCAGCCACCTGCAGGCAAAAAAGAAGAAGACGTTCTATTGCCGGATGTGTCTGTAGGTGATGTATTGTCACTTAAGCAGCTAGAGCCTAAGCAGCACTTTACCAAACCGACCGCACGATATACTGAAGCGAGCTTAGTGAAAGAATTGGAAAAACAAGGCATTGGTCGTCCATCAACCTATGCCTCTATTATTTCAACGATTCAAGATAGAGGTTATGCCCACGTCGAAAGCCGCCGTTTCTTTGCAGATAAAATGGGGGATATTGTTACCGATCGACTCGTCGAAAACTTTGAAGACTTATTAGATTACGGTTTTACCGCAAAGATGGAAGAGTCTCTTGATGGCGTGGCAGATGGTAAAATTGAATGGCGAGATTTACTTGATCAATTTTATACCGGTTTTGTTGATAAGCTTAAACAAGCGCAGTCTGTGGAAACAGGGATGCGCCTTAACGCTCCGACAGAAACTGATATCAGTTGTAAGACTTGTAGTCGTCCAATGCAAATTCGTACTGCAAGCACTGGCGTTTTTCTAGGTTGTTCGGGTTATGCCTTACCTCCAAAAGAACGTTGTAAAACGACCATGAACTTAGTGTCTGGCGATGAGGCCGTGAGTGTCGATATTGGTGCGGGTGATGCGGGCGAGAGTGACGTAAGCGCAGCAGAAGAAGCAGAAGTGCGACAGCTACGTAATAAGCGTCGCTGCTCTATCTGTAATACCGCCATGGATAGTTATTTATTAGATGAAACCCGCAAGTTACATATTTGTGGCAACAATCCCGATTGTTCAGGCTATGAAGTGGAAGCCGGCACATTTAAGATAAAAGGCTACGAAGGGCCCGTTTTAGATTGTGATAAGTGCGGAAGTGAAATGCAGTTGAAAACAGGGCGTTTTGGTAAGTACTTTGGTTGTACCAGTGATGACTGTAAAAACACACGAAAATTATTGCGCAGCGGTGAAGCCGCGCCACCAAAAATGGACCCAGTACCAATGCCTGAATTAGTCTGTGTAAAAGTAGACGACACCTACATTTTGCGTGACGGTGCGAGTGGTTTGTTTTTGGCTGCAAGCCAATTTCCTAAAAATCGTGAAACACGAGCGCCGTTGGTGTCCGAGATTATTCCCCATAAAGATGAAATTGATAGTAAGTATAATTTTTTATTTTCTGCGCCAACAGAAGATGATGATGGTAACCCGACCCTTATTCGTTTCAGTCGAAAAACGAAAGAGCAGTATGTACAATCAGAGCTTGAGGGCAAGGCCACCGGTTGGAAAGCATTCTATGAAGGGAGCAAATGGGTCGTGACTACTGCACCAGTTAAGCGTAAAGCCGCACCTAAGAAAAAGACAGCCCCTAAAAAGAAAGCCGTAGCAAAGAAAAAACCAGCACCTAAGAAGAAGGCGGTGGCCAAAAAGGCTCCAACTAAAAAGTAGTTTTTTACTTAAGTCCACATTCACTGAATAGTTATTCTTCCACGGTGAGTGTGGCTTTGTAATTTTCGATCTTATGCTTGTGAAATAATTAATGTGAAAATTATACTTACAGTAATTGTAAGGACGCATACTCTACAAAAAATGAAGCCATATTTTTGAAATATATGACTAACGATAATAAATCAATTATATTTTGGGTGAGCTTTGTAAGCCTAATAGAATTATAGTCGCTTTAAAAAATCAAGTTCTGCCCGTGCAGATCGAAATAGAAGATCTTGAAAGTTGCGTGCCGGCTGTACCTGGACAGAAGATGAAGTTGTCACTAGTGTTCCAAGTAATGCTCTTATAACGATAACAACTGAATATTAAAAGTTAAAAAAATTACCTACACGACAAGAAAAGAGTCGCTCTTATAAAAAACTATGCGCAGCTAATCAACATCCCTTTACATTTTCCTTGCGTAGCCGCTTTTTCCATTCGCTCAATATCGGATGGCAAAAAGTGCGTTTGCTCTGCAATAACGTTGTGACTATTACCTTGCGCTAAGGCTTGCCAAATTATCCAGCGGGTATCTTTTTCAGGATTAATATACACAATACGTAAGCGTGATAAACATGCACCTAAAGAAGACAATAATGCTTTATTGGGTACGGTTGTAGTTATCCAAGTGGTCCAACGATCAGATGCCTGCTGTGTGAGCGACGCAATAATGGTTGGGACAACAATCTTACTATCACTAAAGCTAGGAATGATGACTTCCGATACCGCACGCATTTTTAGACTAGGATTTGCTAATGGCGTGACCTTATTTCCAAGCTGCTCAACTGCATTGTAAGAATGTATATTCTTAGCGCTAACGTTAGTCGCTGCATAGTTCACAGCAGTATTTTTTATTAGAGCAGTCATCGAATCTGTCATTAGTGCTGTCAACTGAATCGTCATCGTATTCCTCACTTGTATTTCTATTATATTGCTTTTGTTTTAACGTTAACGCTTAGTGTTGTACGCAGTGTTAATTAGCTGCGGCGAATAACGCCAACACTTAAACCTTCTATGGCAAATGATTCCTGAGTCAGATCAACAATAATCGGCTCGAATTCTGGGTTTTCAGCGATCAGCTTTACGATATGACTGTCAGGGCCTTTTTGAAAGCGCTTTACTGTGACTTCATCGCCAATGCGAGCA
>JBLHVA010000125.1:0-5701 GCA_047630005.1 Candidatus Endobugula sp.
GGTAAAGATGTACTGCTATTAATGGATTCATTAACCCGCTATGCACAAGCACAGCGAGAGATAGCGTTAGCTATTGGTGAGCCTCCAGCGACCAAAGGTTATCCACCCTCAGTATTTGCTAAATTACCCCAGTTAGTCGAACGAGCAGGTAATGGTAAGGTGGGCAGTGGCTCTATAACCGCTTTTTACACTGTTCTAACCGAAGGGGATGATTTGCAAGACCCCATTGCTGACTCAGCTAGAGCTATCTTAGATGGCCATGTCGTGTTGTCTCGTCAGCTTGCAGAAAGCGGAATTTATCCAGCAATCGATATAGAAATGTCGATTAGTCGTGTGATGACGAGCATTGTCGATAAAGCACATATAAAATGGTTACAGCGTTTTAAGCAATTGTTAGCTAATTATTATAAAAATCGTGACCTTATTAATATAGGTGCTTATATTAAAGGCTCCGATAGAGACGTAGATTTAGCCTTAGAATATTTCCCACGATTACAGCAGTTTATACAGCAAGATATATCGGATGCTGTTTTTTGCGACGTAAGCTTATTAGAACTCAGATCATTGATGGAAGCACTGTGTGTGCCAAATAAAGGTGCAGGTACATAACGAGTTATCTCATAATGAGACCTTTTGCACGAAAGCTATTTTGCTCACAGGCAACGTTTGCACATCAAGGGGGCACCGAGGAAAAACGTACTCAATAAGTTATTTATATCTATAAGCTCCCTCTTTCTGTGCGTTTTTGCCTTGCCTGAAAGCAAAATCATCTTCCGTGCAAAGGTCTCATAATGATTAAAAAATCTGGAACTGCTGCGTTTTTATTGGTGTTAACTCAAACACAGAAAAAACAAGAAAAATTAGCGCTAAAAGTTCAGCAGGCTGATATGTTTGTTCAACAAGAAATCACACAGGCAAAAAGCTTAGGTGAATATTTGCAAGAGTATCAACACAAAATACGAGAACAGCGTCACTGTACCGCGTCCGACTTCTCCCGCTATCGAAATTTTTGTAGTCAGTTACAACATGCGCTACTACAGCAAAAAGACAAGGTCACCTTGGCCGAAGCCCACCTAGCGAAACTCCGCCAGTTACTCATGCAGCTGCAGCATAAAATATCCGTTTTACAGAACCTTATTAGAGAAAGAGAGCAGCAACTGAGTGCTGATGATGAAAAAAAATTACAAAGAACGATAGACGAACTATCTGCTCGGTCTTATTTTTCTCATAATGACTAATCTTTCTCACATTCGGAATGTGATGGCTTATCCGTGTGTTAATCATTATTGGCATTCAATTTGCTGCATATTCAGTGTAACCAATAGCCACCACTATCTGAGAGAGGGGTGTCATAAATATCGAGTTTTTGTAGGCAACCTTTTGCCTGTAAATATTCAATAATGATGAAATAAAGCGTAAGTATGGCGAATTAATGCCGTTGTGATTGTTTGGAGAAAATATGAGTAATACACATCTAGGCGCTAATATGGGGGCATTATTACCTGCTCATTCACTTTCTGTGGATCGTAAACCATTATCAGAGTCTCCTATCGAGAAAGCTAATGATAATACCAATGATTTTAAAAGTAGCATGTCATCAATTGAGACACCACAAGAGAAACCGGTCAAAGAAAAGAATAATGCAAACGCTGTAAATGAAAATAAATCTACACAAGTTTCGAATGAAACCTCAAAAGATAAAACGAATGAAGCTGATAGCTCTGTAAGCATCAATAACGTCGAAAGTGATCAAGTAAGAACGGAATCAGGCAGCAACATAAATACAGAGGAACAAGGGGAGCGGTCTCCGTCGACTAATAATTTATTATCATCCGTAGAGACTTCTTCCGGACTAGAATCTATTAATTTATGGAGTCAGCAGAGTACTACATTAATTAACGAGCCAGATGAATTAATGCCTGTGATACCGGAATTGAGTCATGCAGTGCAACAAATTATTGCACAAAACACCAACGCACAAACATCTCTAGCGCAAGCATCTATAGCACAGTCGTCCCTAGCTCAGCTATCCGCTACACAGTCGTCTCTAGCTCAGCTATCCGCTACACAGTCGTATCTAGCGCAGCAAGGTGCAAAAAACACTGCGAATACTTTAGTTGGGATAGCACCGGTATCAATGCAAGAAATATTACCTACAGCACAGTTAATGAATAAGTTATCTATTGCTACTGATTTGCCTGAAGGTAACGCGTTCGATATTTCAGAGGCGCTGAGTAAAGAGTTAGAAAAGCCTTCGTCATCACCATTATTAGCTATAACACCATTAGCGGTCAAAGCATCCGCCGATGTTTTACTGCCTAGCCAATTATCACTTAACACCTCATTTCAATCGGCCGGGCAGTGGGGGGAAGCAGTAACCGAAAAAGTGATGTGGATGTCATCAAAAGGGATTAAAGAGGCCATCATTCAACTAGATCCCCCTGAATTAGGTTCCTTACAGGTAAAAGTGGGCGTCAATCAAGATCAAGCACAGGTGAGTTTTACGGTTCAAAACGCCAGTGTACGTGAGGCATTAGACCAACAATCTATGCGTTTACGAGAAATGTTTGCTGAAGACGGATTGAACCTTACCGACGTCGATGTTTCTGATCAGTCTTCCAAGGAAGAGTCTAGTGAAGATAAACGTCATAACTTACTTGCTCAAGACGGTAACGATGAGTCAGATGAGGTAATGGTGACAGCTTTACATTCAGCTAACCATTCATACAGCTTGGTTGACGCATACATATAAATACACTGCTGTACCATTAACTTGTCTCGTCATACCGAGCTTGGCTCGGTATGAATCAGAGCTTCAAAACACTGGATTATCAAAGCCTTCCCTAGCTTTCACCTTTCGGTTTCGCTAATGCGATTCAAATCTGTTTATACAGATTGGTCCAGATAAGCAAAAAGTGCTTGAGAAATGGTAGGCCTTGTTTTGATTGTCATGTTTCTGCTCATTGTTCAGATTTTTGGCTGCCACAGGCATAGCTTATCCCCACTTTTCATAAAGTTAACGGGATCGCAATGATATAAATATTCCCTTATTAACGTTCAACTTTTTCATGCCGATACTTACCACTATATTTTTTCCAGCCGGAGCGATTGATTAAAAATCGAACACGCCTGTTAGCTGACAAATAAAAATATTCGTTGTCAGCCGATTCTCACCAATTTTATCAATAATAATAAACCATATCTCTCATTTGTCCCCATTATATATATTTTCTACTATTATTTATAGTAAGCGATAGGCATGTTTTGTTTTTGGCATATCTATTGCTGATACACTTATAGAAAAGCATAACGACAGGTTTTTGACATGGCTGATGATGAAGATGTAGATGACGCAGAAGAAAATGTAGAAGAGGGTGATAGTAGCGGTAAAAAAAAGCTAATTATTTTTATAGCGATAGGGGTTGTATTAATAAGTATTTCTATTGGCGGGACCTTATTTGCTGTAAAGATGCTTTCACCTGAACCTATTGTAGAGGAACCCGTTGAGACTACCGAGCTTGATGAGGAGGGGAATCTAATTGTCGAAGAGGAAGAAATAAAAAAAGGATATGCGATTTATTTTCCATTAAAGCCTCCAATTATCGTTAATTTTCAAGCCCGAGGGCGACAGCGATTTTTACAAGCCGATATTACCTTAATGACACGTGAGGATGATGTCGTGGATGCCATTGAAACGCATATGCCCATGATTAGAAATGCCTTGGTATTAAAGTTTGGCGGGCAAACCTATGAAGAATTACAAACGGAAGAGGGTAGAGAGTTACTCCGTCAAGAATCTTTAGAAGAATTACAAAATATTATGCTGCAAGAAATAGAAAAAACCGGAATTGAAAAGTTATTGTTTACTAACTTTGTAATGCAATAAAAATAACTTTTATAAATAACATCATAATAAGGTAATTGCTGTGCAAGATTTATTATCACAAGACGAAATTGATGCGTTACTACATGGTGCAGATGATACCGATGTCGATGATGGAAGTGATCAGTCTCCGGGAGGCGTCAATACTTATGATTTAACGACTCAAGACCGCATTGTTCGCGGTCGCATGCCTACCTTAGAAATGATCAACGAGCGTTTTGCGAGATATACCCGCATCAGCATGTTTAATTTATTGCGCCGCACGGCCGATGTTTCAGTGGGTGGTATTAATATACAAAAATTTGGCGAGTATGTTCACACCTTATATGTGCCGACCAGTTTAAATATGATCAAATTTCGTCCTTTACGTGGTACCGCGCTTGTTGTTTTTGATGCGAAGCTTGTTTTTAAATTAGTCGATAACTTTTTTGGTGGAGACGGTCGCCATGCAAAAATTGAAGGTAGAGAGTTTACACCAACAGAACTCCGAGTGGTTCGTATCGTATTAGAGCAAGCCTTCGTTGATATGAAAGAGGCATGGAGAGCAGTATTGCCTATCGATTTTGAACATGTCAATTCAGAAGTGAATCCATCCATGGCGAACATTGTCAGTCCTAGTGAAGTGGTTGTCGTCAGTAGCTTTCATGTGGAACTTGATGGTGGTGGTGGCGAAATGCATATTACTATCCCTTATTCAATGATTGAACCCATTCGAGAAATGCTTGATGCAGGCTTGCAGAGCGACAGCGACGAAAGGGATGACAGGTGGGTAAACTCTTTGCGTGAAGATATTATGCAAGCAAATGTTCGTCTTGATACTAATTTTGTTCAATCAAAAATATTATTAAAAGATATTATTGATTTAAAAAAAGGTGATGTTATTCCTATTGAGTTACCAGACGAATATATTACCAACGCCAATGGCGTACCGATGTTTAAAGTGGATATTGGTCAATCTAATGGAAATTTTTCATTAAAAATTAACGAAATCATTGAACGAACAAAAGCGAATACTATATCACCAATTATGCTATTATCAGAACAGCAGGGGATGAAAAATGAGTGATGATGATGTAACAGATGACCCACAAGCATCGGCAGATGATGACTGGGCTGCAGCAATGCAAGAACAAGAAGTTTCTGAATCTGAAACAGAGGCGGAATCTTTAGGTTTTGAAGAGTTTGATAACGATCCCACGGCAGGTAAATCTGTTTCGCCAGAGTTAGATATTATTCTCGACATTCCTGTCACCATTTCGATGGAAGTGGGCAGCACCTCTATTACCATTCGTAATTTGTTGCAGTTAAATCAAGGATCAGTTATTGAGCTAGATCGTTTAGCGGGAGAACCTCTAAATGTATTAGTGAACGGTACATTGATTGCTCATGGGGAAGTCGTCGTAGTTAATGAGAAATTTGGTATTCGTATGACCGATGTAATCAGTCCAGCGGAACGTATAAAAAAACTGAGTTAAACGAATAATGAAAAAATATAAAAATAAGATCTCTTATTATATTTTACTGTTCTTTGTGGTGGTTTTTTTCACGCCTATAACACATGCGGCCATTGAAGAAACGAGTGCTTCACCGTCGATCTCCATAACGGATACTGAAAAAGATAATGTCGCAGAAGCTAAAGAAAGTGAAAAATCGATGGCAAGTGACACTGCAAAAAAATACACGTCTAATAGCACGCCAAAAGTATCACATCAACTCACCAATTATGGCGCAAGTATTACGGAAATGTTGTTTTACTTATTGTTGGTTGTCGGCCTTATTTTCTTTTTGGCATGGTTAGTCAAAAAAATTGGCTATAAC
>JBLHVA010000126.1:0-5684 GCA_047630005.1 Candidatus Endobugula sp.
CTCCTAAAAAACTTACCGTAAAAAATTATGATTGCACAACTCAAATCCTTATTGAATAGCCTAGCCGAAACACCTTCTGGGCAAACGGCAACGCTGTCGGTAGACGAACTACAACTGGCTACGGCAGCGTTATTAATTGAAGTAGCAACTATCGACCAGCAGTTTGATAAAACGGAAATTGATGCATTACAAGGCATTTTATCTAGTCGCTTTCATTTAACAACAGATACTTTGGAGGCACTCATTGATAATGCTAAAAAAGCGTCTAGCGAAGCGTCATCGTTGTTTCAATTTACCCAACTCATTAATCAGCACTGCGATGACAATGAAAAATACAAACTCGCATGTGAGCTATGGACAGTGGCATATGCGGACGGGGTTTTAGATAAACATGAAGAACATATTGTAAGGCGTATTGCGGATTTAATTCATTTGCGTCACAGCGATTTTATTCGCTCTAAACTAGCGATAAGAGATCGCCAATAACACATATGCTGCTAAAAGGTGAGCAATTCTCAGGTTTTATTTAGATAAGAACATTTTGGTCCATGCCAATCGCTTATCTAACCATATCTGCTGAGTATTATTAACCGCAAAAGTACGACAAGCAGCTATCATGTGCTGCACTGTTTTTGGCTCAGATGATAATTCAATAACTTTATCGGCCATAGCTGCTGTTGATAACCACGGGACGGTTTTTACCGTCCCTGTGTTTGCTAGATCTTTATAATAATACGTATCGTAAGCAACCATTGGCAAGCCACAGGCCATTGCATCAAACACACTACGTGGCGTATCTTCACTGTGAGGTGCTGCTAATAAAAAGTCATACCCTGCTAAACAGTCAAATAACTCTTCACCATAACTCATCGCACCTTTGAAATGTATCAAGTGTTGTAGCTGCTGCTCGTTAACACTCTTTTTCAATTCGTCTTCTTGCTCGCCAGCGCCAATAATAGTGAGAGACACATTTCTTCTTTCGCCTATTACAGATAGCTTTTCGCTTGCCTCTCTTGTTGCAACAATCATGTCCAGAATGCCTTTATAGGCAATCAACCGTCCAAAATAGACAAGCTTAATCGTATCTTTAGGATTATCCCAAGAAGAAATCTTTTCAGCTAAACGTTCTTCGCTAATAACAAAAGAGAGATCATGTGCAGTATCGTAAAAATTTTTAACATTATCTCGACCCTTGCCATAATCGTCGACTAATGGCTGCCCTTTTAACATAATTAAGTTGCAAAGTTTCGCCGCAAATCGAATTTGCAAACTAATTAGGGGGTTATAAATATACCGGCAAAGTAAATAGCTTTTACGAGAAAGCCTGCCTGTCTTATATGACATCTCTGCTGAATTTCGGTGATCAATATCCATTACAAAAATAGTTTTTTTACCCTGAATTACAGCAAAAATAATAGACATGATAGTAAACAGTTTAAAGATATCTTTAGAGGCACTCGCATGTATGACATTTGCAGAACGCACTACTTTCCAAATGTTGGGCCAAATAATAAATGGGGAACGTAATAAAAAACCCAGCCGCGACAAGCTAGTACTAGGCCCTGATATATAGCGGATGGATTCTTTTTCACAATCAATATGGGCGAGATGAAATTTATTTTGGAGGTATGCATTTTCCGTCATCACCGGGGAATGAATGACAATACGATCTCCCCAAGAGCTAATACGAGGCAACAAATCTGTAAGGTGGGTAGCAAATGCGCTTTCGCATGCAATAGTATTTTCATCAACGCGATAAAAAGGGACTAATAGCACCATTACGTAATTCATAGAATACCTTAATTAGATAGCTTTAGTCTGAAGTATGGTTGAGAGGACGCTATTAACTATTGCCCAATGTCTGAACCAAGTCCTTGAAGGTTTCGCGATTTGACTCATTAAGCCCCATCAATACACAATGCGCTTCGAGTACTTTTTCTTTTACTGTGTCTTCATCCTCATCACAAACACTTAAGCCCGAAAATGCCTCTGTTGGGCAATACTCACTGGGAGGACTATCGATAATTTGGCAAACAGAATCTATCCCCATTGAATTCAATAATTTAATAATGTCGGTGCTATTACATATCACTATTGGTTGAATATTTTTAACACTTTCACTTTTTACCGCTATTTTCGCAATCAACCCCAGCGTTGTACTATCCAGCCCCTCCGCTTCGGCAAGATCAAATAAGATGGTGCAAAAATCATTTTTACTAAATAAAGTTTCAAAAGAAACGCAAAGCGTCAGGCGTACATCGCCAACCATTTTAATCCCATATACACCTAAGTGATCAGCCACCAAAATGCGACCTAAGGACGTTTCTAACATGGTTACACTACCTTTCTAATTGAGAGCACAGCCACATCATCGGGTAGCTCTTCAATATTTTTTACTTCAACAATGTCGACAATAGTATCCACATGCCCTTGAGACTCTTCAACAACGCGTAATAATAGCTCTTCTTTCGCCATTAACTCTTTCTCTTCTATTAATTCTAGTATGCCATCAGAGAATAGCAAAAGAGAGAATCCGCCTTCCGGTAATTCTAGCTGAGTTACCTCCCATTGAGCTTTTTCGAATAAGCCAACTGGCTTGCCACTACCACTAAGGTATTTCGCTTTATTATTGACTAATAATATAGGTAACGGTAAATGTCCGGCAACTATGTAGTATAGCTTATTGGTTTCTGTATCTATGACACCAATAATTAATGTGAGGTGATTATTGATCCCCATCTCTATTAACTGCTTGTTAATCAACTCTAAAAGGCTCAACAAGGAATTTTCTTGGTTTTCAAAATCAACTAGCATTTTTTTAAGCCGCACCAACTGTGCAACGACATTACGTAGCCAAATGGTCACGAACGCCGGTGCGGATCCATGACCGGACACATCTGCCAGATAAAATGCATAATAACGTTGTTTGATATAAGCATAATCAATACAGTCACCACTTAAATATAGGGACGGTATAATACTGTGCTCGCAAATGTATTGATCCGCTGTAAACGGTGACACAGGCGTCATAGACTGCTGAACGAAATGGCCAGCGCGTTGATCCTGCTCTAAAGCCGCTATATGACGCTTTAGCTCGATATTTGCCTTTTCCGATTCTAAACGATACCGCTCATTATCGACTAGTAGTTGGCGACGCTCTAGGCTTCTACAAACCGCCATTACCAATACTTCCATATCGACAATCGGTTTAATTAAATAATCCGTCGCACCTAAACGCAACGCCTGTACTACATCGCCCATAACACCGGCACCAGAAATGACGATAACAGGTGCACTAGGAAGGATTTCATGGATTTGCTGAAGCAATACCAAGCCATTAGTGTCAGGCATACTAAGGTCGGTTATAACGAGATCAGGAAGGAGCTCTTGAAACAGCGCTAACCCTGTCGACGCATCAGGTGCGTCGTAAACTTGAAACCCACTATCTTCTAAATACGCCGTCAAGCTCTGCCGAACGCCGAGTTCATCGTCAATAACGAGTAATTTGTATTGGGAATTATCCATCAATAATAGGCTTTAACGCGTACTGTGGCTGTCAATTTAGATGCCACACTACTCTTTTATCTTTTGGCAAGCAAGACGTTTTTTAACAGAAAATTGTGCAGATATTAATTTCTTAACTATACTCAATTTGGGGTAGATATATGCCCTCACTTCCGTAACAATCTTGCTTGTACAAAACAGGCTCAAAAATAGAACAGAAAATAGATTTTTAAGGGATCACCATGATAAAACGCGATTATTCAGAAAAACGGGATTTTATTCGTATGACGATTAACACTCCCGCAGAAGTACATGTAGAGCAAGGAGACATCGTTGCGCAAGGGGTTTGTAACGATCTTAGTGGCAGTGGTATGCTACTCACGGTTAACCGTGTTCTACCTGTCAATAGCGAACTACTCGTTACATTGCTACCAGAAGATAAGACTGAACCCATGTTTCAAGCACGCTGCGCTATCGCTCGCTCATTAAAAGCAGCAGAAGATAAGTGCTTGTTAGGCTTAGAAATTTTGGAAGTGATTGATGATAAGGATACAGCAGCTGCATCCTAACGATGAGCGAAAGTGATTAGAAGTCATCACCAATATCGCTGCCAAAAGTATCTTCTACTTCGCCATCTTTTACTAAATATTCTCGACGCTGTAAATAAGCGTCGCGCATAAACACGTATTTATCACCCGTTAACAGCTTTTCTACTTTTAGTAACTTCGCACGAATATCAACCACCTCTAATACCGTTAACCCTGTACGCACTGAGTCTTGCTCATGATAGCCAACAGGGTCGACATACATATCAACAGGAATAGCAATGCCATCGCGCACGGTGGCGGGCCCTAATAACGGTAATACAAGATAAGAACCTGACTCTACACCCCAAGCAGCAAGGGTTTGACCAAAATCTTCTCCATCTTGTTTTTGCAGACCTAAACCACCAGCCACATCGAATAAACCTGCGACACCAATAGTTGAGTTGAAAATCAAACGCCCTGTTGAATTGGCCGCTTTTTCACCTTTACCTTGTAATAAAGCGTTAATAATATTCCTGACTTCCAGCAAGTTACTAAAGAAGTTACTGACACCCTTTTCAGCAATATCAGGCATCACAAACTTATAGCCCTGCGCCACTGGTTTGAGAAAATAGCTGTCCACACCATCATTGAAGCGAAACATCGACCGATTAAAGTTCTCATAGGGGTCAATCGCATGGGCATATTGATCCTGACCTTTGCCCTCAGGCTGAGAAGCACAGCCTGAAAGTAACAAGAAAGCGCTAACAATTAAGAAGAATAAATGATTTTTCATAGATTTATAAACAAGATAGTAGTAGAAACAATTGTTCTGTAATTAAGATGAAAAAATGAACAATCACCTTCTACTGAACGTCCTTTGGTGCAATAATAAAGATGTCTATATTAACACAGGCTCCATTGTTTATTTAACCGTTTTGTTGATACGGGCATCACAGTTTTCACGGTTTGTGCAAACAAAGAGACTCTTAATTCCTCCAGCATCCATCGATAGCTGTGTAACTCTAAGTGTAAACTCATTTCAGCATAGCCTAACTGCTGAACTTTATCTGACCAACGAGATGTAAGTGGTGACAGTTCCGCCATTAATGCACGGTCTTTATTCACATTAGCCGCAACTTTATCTAAGCGTAACTGCACCGCCTGCAAATAACGTGGGTACTGCTGTAGCGCAAAGTAGGGGGTGTTATACACCACGCCTGCATAAAACAACTGCTGTAACTGGCGTTGAATATCCCCTGCTGCATACGCCATTACTAAAGGGTTCTTTGCTTGCTTGATGGTTTTTTTAATCGTTACCACTAAGGCGAAGGCTTTAGTTAAGGATACGACCAATGCCTCTGCTCGTGCCGCAATTTGACCTCTTCCCTGTTCAACAGCAGCAAAAAATGCTGGCTGATGACGAATAAGCGTCTGATCTAAAGGCGCCTGCTCAAATAAAGGTAAATCACTTTCTTTCGCACTAAAACAGACTTGTTTAACCGCTGCACAAATAATATCGTCAATCACTTGGTCTTTTGAACCAATATCCACCACACTTAAGCCTAACTCCTTACCTTTAAAGAGATTTTTTTGTAGATATTTCACTGTCTCTTTTTGGCTTAGCACGGCCAAGCGCACCATGCCCTTTACACT
>JBLHVA010000127.1:0-5671 GCA_047630005.1 Candidatus Endobugula sp.
TAATACCTCTTGTTCTGGTGAGTCATTAATAGGCTCTCCGTCTTTTCCAAAACGCAGGGCGACTAATTGTTTGCTCTGGTCTTTTTTGTGTTGTTTTTTCTGTGCGAGTTCAGCGCGAAATATATTCTCTTCTTCTATTGCTTGATCTTCTGATGCGAAGTATCTCCATGAGCCTTGCATTTTATGCATGGCATGGGCGAGCTCGTGATACAGATTTTGCAGTGCCGTAAACTCGATTAATTCAAAATATTTATTATAAACGCGATGGCTGCCGGTGTCGGGCATGTCAGCGTCAAAAATGATGGTGACACTCTCGCCTTTTTTATTAATTAAGTTTTCGGTCATTGGAGCAATAGTGCGGCCTGCTGATAAGCGAGCTTTAATAGAGTGTTGAATCGTGAGGGTGTGGCCGGAGTGAATAATGGCTGCCAAGGTGTCTCGGCCTTTTGGGGTGGTAGCAATCTCATCAAGCCAATGGATAAAGCGTTGTGTCTGCTGTGTGGAACCTATCAAGTGGATGTTCTGAATAATGTGTAAATGTTTTGATTTTTTTTCTGCTGTTATGCTTTTCTCTATGTTGTATTCAACCGCCGCTGATGCGATTTCAACGAAAAGTAATAAACATAAACACCATAACTTTACCAAATAGACCTCTCTTTTTTCGGTCAGTTAGTGTATGAAAATTGCACTGTAATGAAAAATAAGACACTTGTTTATAAGTATAGAATAAGATTTTAGTTTTGCTAGGTGAGAATAATTATTTAGATTGGCGTGTTGCTATTGGTGTGCATGATGAGGGGGCGATAAAGTGTTAGTTCGTTAGCGTGACGACTTTAAATCCATTCTTTTTCGTGATGATGGTTTGTGAGGTAAAAAGTGTTAACTGTTTGCTAGGAAATTGTATGAATTCATTGACCACAAATACAGCGATGCCTTTGCGGATTAGGTGTTTTTTAGTTTGCTCTAAAAACTTTATGGTTAGTGCTTTGTCGTGACTAAAACCTTGGTGAAACGGTGGGTTACATAAAATAAGGTCAAATTTTTCATCAATATTTTGCGCGCAATCATCAGGGGTTATTGATACCGATAGCGGGTGATGCATGCTGTTTTTTTCGGCGCAAAGTAAAGCGGTTGCGTTGTTGTCTGTAGCGGTAATAGTGGTTCGGCTAATGCTTTCTTCCGGCAGATAAAAAGGCAGGTTGGTAAAGATCCAGCCATAGCCGCAACCTAAGTCAAGTATGTTTTGTGGCGCTGTTTTTCGTTCATTCAGTATTGTCGGTAGGCTTTCTAGTAATAACTCTGAACCGATGTCTACTTTGTTCCAGCCAAATACTCCGGGCTTGGTATAAACCTTAAGGTGTGGGTGGTTTGGCGTTGGTAAGTGCTGGATGGAAGTGTAGTCACTATCGGGAATATTGTTTGCTATTGTAAAGCCACTAAATACACCGCTGTAATCTAAGCCTTGTTTTTTTAGTTTACCTTTGCACTCAAAAGTATCGAGTAATTTTTTTTGGTAACTTTTGATGCCTTCTTGTTTTTTTCCGCTAAGAATTAACTCGCCAAGTGAGCCGCTGTTTTGTTGGTGTAATAATTTACATGCTTGGTTGAGTAGGTAATGGGTGAGCGCTTTTTCTTTGGATACTCGATAAATAATGCGCTGTACTTGTGCGGAGCTATTGTCTGTTTTGGCGTTTTCATAGAAATGGTCGAAATTAAAATCGCTAAAGGTGGCATTAATATTTTTATTTTTTGCTAAGGTATAAATGTCGTAACGGTTAGTGATTAAGGAAAGTAACGGATAGTCGTCTTGTTCGAAATGTTGTAAAGCGCTGAGTGCATTTTCATCGGCAATCCACAGGGTAGGCACATCGGCAGATTGCAGGTAAGGAAGTAAAGACGTAAAGGATGAATCAAGAAAACTCATTGTGTTACTTGCTCACATTCGTCTGTAGTGAGCACACGATATTCCCCCAAGGCTAATGATTCATCTAATTGAATGGTGCCTATTTGTTGTCGATGTAGTTGCTTTACGTGATTGCCTACCGCTGCCAGCATACGTTTCACTTGATGATATTTACCCTCGACGATAGAAAGCTCTATACAGCGTTCATTAATAACTTTTATAGTTGAGGGGAGGGTCAGTTTTTTTTCATTATGTAAAAGCACGCCTTCTTCTAAAGCTTTTTTAGCTGTTTCTGTAAAGGCTTCTTCAAGTTCTACGTGATAGGTTTTGATGCAGTGCTTATTTGGCGAGGTGATTTGATGACTCCATTGCCCGTCATCGGTAATCAGTACCAAGCCGGTAGTGTCTTTATCTAGGCGGCCTGCAATATGAAGTTGCTGCGTGTTGGGCTCATCTAGTAAATCAATCACTGTGGGGTGCATGCTATCTTCTGTCGCGCAGATAGTATCTATGGGCTTGTTCAGCATAAAGTACCGCGGTGCCGGTGCGCTTAGGGGTTCATCAAATAAACAAATGATATCTTTTTGCGTGTCTAGTTGGAGAGCGGCATTTTTGGTAAAAACATCATTAACAGTAATGCTGCCATTTTTGAGTAAGCGTTTCACTTCAGCACGGGAGTAGTCGGTAACGGATGAAACGTATTTATCTAAGCGCATAGGTTTATTGATTATCGGTTAATGTAAGAAGAGTGATTTCGAAATCTTATATTGAAATGTGTGTCTTGAGATCTGGGGTGTGCATTATCTACGTGTTATGTTGATATTAGCCGCATTTTTTATACGTCACACGGCTGATATCGAAGAGCGCTTTATACTTGTTATATTCTTTCTGGGTTATTTCTATTTATCGAGTAAGCTTTTTTCGCCGGATGCCACTGATTGATAGATTAGGGTGTTAATTGTCATCGGGCCTACGCCGCCTGGAACAGGTGTGTAAGCGGCAACACGATCAATAAGTGGGGCGAGTTCGATATCGCCTACACCGCCGGGGTGATAGCCCGCATCGACGACTACCGCGCCATCTTTAATCCATTCGGCCTTAATGAATTCTGGTTTGCCAACAGCACCGACAACAATATCTGCCTGCTTAATATGATCGCTTAGGTTTTTTGTGCGCGAGTGGCAAATGGTGACGGTTGCATTGGCACCTAACAGCATCATCGCCATAGGCTTACCCAAAATAGGGCTGCGACCAACAACAACAGCGTGCTTGCCAGACAGCTCAATATCATACGCTTCTAATAAACGCATAATGCCTTTAGGGGTTGCGCATCCGTAAGCGTCTTCTCCCATACTCATACGACCAAAACCAAGGCAGGTGACACCGTCTACATCTTTTTCTAATGCGATTGCATCAAAGCAAGCGCGCTCATCAATTTGAGAGGGCACCGGGTGTTGAAGTAAAATGCCATGTACGTCTGGGTTGTTATTGAGATTGTCTATTTTTACTAACAGCTCAGCGGTGCTGGTGCTTTCTGGTAATTCAATTTTCATTGAGTCCATGCCGATACGTTGGCAGGCATTTCCTTTCATATTGACGTAGGTCGCCGAGGCGGGATCACTGCCCACTAAAATAGTCGCTAATATAGGTGTTCGACCATTGCTAATGCTTTTTAAATGATCAATTCGTGCGCTAAGCTCGGTTTCGGTTTTTTTTGCGATAAGTTTGCCATCGAGTAAGAGTGCGCTCATAGTCTGATCAGTTCCTGAGTGAAAAAAACGCATTTTCCCACAGCTGTTGGCATAAGGCCAATTATTGATGCGCGTAAATGGTGTGATTTGGTATTATTTTCGTCTTTTTAGGTAAAGTCCTTAATTTATCATTGACTGTCTGAAAGCGCGTGGTATTATGCGCACCTCTTCAAACACGAGCCAAAGATAAGTGTTTGTAGGTAGTTGAAACTTGTTTGATTTTGTTAGGTTTCTCGGAGTGTAGCGCAGCTTGGTAGCGCATCTGGTTTGGGACCAGAGGGTCGGGGGTTCGAATCCCTCCACTCCGACCATTAACATATCAACAAGGGCCGTAAGGCCATGACTACGGGAAAATATATGCGCCCGTAGCTCAGCTGGATAGAGCATCCGCCTTCTAAGCGGACGGTCACAGGTTCGAATCCTGTCGGGCGCACCAGTTGCTGATAGTAATAATTTTTATGGTGACTGTAGCTCAGTTGGTAGAGCCCCGGATTGTGATTCCGGTGGTCGCGGGTTCGAGCCCCGTCAGTCACCCCAGATCTCTTTATTCGTTTAATCCCCCTCATCACCTGTCTGCTTACCCGTGTATAAACTTACCGTTATCTTTATTGTTATAGATTGTACTTACAATACTTAGTCATGAGATTATGTTGTAAAATAAATTTACACATTAAGATTGAAAAACGGAACTGATGCAAAACCCACTAGAGATTTTTATGACTGATATAACTAACAATATACCCGAATTAAAAGAAAGTTTACGTCTGGGCATGCGTCGTTTAGCTGCAGGTGTTTGTGTTATTTCCACGCAGGTAGGTGGGCAGCGCTATGCAATGACAGCATCTTCGGTGACGTCTGTATCCGATGAGCCGGCATCGTTGTTGGTGTGTGTAAACCAAGAAGCCTCTATGTACTCTTTGTTAGCGATGGGGCAACCCTTTGTGATTAATGTATTGTCACAAGCTCAACAAAGTGTGTCAAATATTTGTGCTGCAAGAGACACAGGAGAAGAGCGTTTTTCTTGTGGAGACTGGCAGAACGATGACAATGGCATGCCGTACTTAGCGGATGCGCAAGTGAACTTTTTTTGTCGTGTAGATAACGATGACTATCGCTATGGCACCCATCAAATTGTTATCGGGTGTTTAGAAAAGGCGATTGTCTCTGATGATGCGGTTAACCCGTTGGTCTATGTTAATGGCGCTTACGCAGCAGTGACTGGTTAAACGTTATTTTTTGATGGGCAAATAAATAATAAATGTTGTTCCTTCTCCCACAGCAGACTCTACGCTGATGGATCCTTGATGATGTTCTGTAATAATAAAGTACGATACCGATAGACCTAAACCTGTGCCTTTTCCTGTTTCTTTTGTGGTAAAAAATGGATCAAAAATATGTTTTTGAGTCCACTCGTCGATACCGGGTCCATTATCTTTAATTTTTATAGCGACATCATAAGTATTTACAACAAGCGATGCATCGATTTTTAGTACGCCATCCGGTTTGTTGTCTGGGTCATCTTTGTGTAATAGAAAGTGCTCGTTATAGGCTTGGTAAGCGTTATTGACTAAGTTTAATATGACTTGTTGAAGTTCGGCGGGCATCCCGTAAATCGCCGGGCATTCTTTAGGGAAGTGGCGAGTAATCTTCATTTTTGCATTAACACGTTTTTTAGGGCTACTCGAAGAAATAACCGATAAATCAATACTGCGATTGAGTAAATCGATGAGTTGTATAGGTTCATGTTTATGGGTGTGTGTGCGCGAAAATTCGAGCATATTCGTTACAATGTTGGCGGCACGCTCGCCAGCATCTTTAACGTTTTCTAAAAACATAAATATTTTTCTTTCGTCTAAATAAGCGACAATTTTTTCTAAATCAACTCCCTGCTTTTCGGCTACTTTAATATTTGTTAGTAAATCGTCTGAAAGGCGGCGTTGAATGTTTTGGACGCTTTGTAAAATGGTTCCCAGTGGATTGTTGATTTCATGCGCAACGCCTGCAGCGAGTTCGCCCA
>JBLHVA010000128.1:0-5640 GCA_047630005.1 Candidatus Endobugula sp.
GCCTCTTGAAGATAAAAGGTTTTTACGTTGTATAAGAATTAAAATGTAATAAATATGAATACTTAGTACGCTAGTAATAGTTCGCCATTCTGATAAGTATCAGAGTTAACTAACACACACTTGGGTTTCACGATGACAACAACGCCGACTCCTACCATTTTTACCGCCGCGCCAGATATTACTTATCAATGGATTGATAACGATGCGGCATTGGCCGAGCTGTGCACATCACTCGCTACTCAGTCGGCTATTGCTTTAGATACCGAGTTTGTGCGAACCCGCACTTACTATCCTCACATAGGCTTATTGCAAATCGCCGATGAAAATGGCGTGTACCTAATTGATCCATTAGCGATCAGTAACATACAGCCAATGGCGGATGTGTTGCAAAACCCTGCCATTGTAAAAGTCGTGCATGCTTGTTCAGAAGACTTAGAAGTTTTTCAGTATGCCTTTGGTGTATTGCCCGAGTCTCTATTCGATACCCAAGTGGCGGCCGGTTTTGCAGGCTACGGTTCTTCTATTGGCTACGCTAATTTATTGCGTGAAATAAAAAAAATAGATATCCCCAAACAAGAAACTCGCTCCGACTGGCTACAGCGCCCCTTAAGTGATGCACAGCTACGTTATGCGGCATTAGATGTTGAGTACTTGTTAGAAATTTATCGTGGCTTAGTGGAAAAACTGCAGCAACAGCAGCGTTTGTTATGGGTAGAATCCGACTGCCAAGGCATGATAGAAAAACTGCGCAATACCAATCATGAAAACACCTATTATACCCGCGTAAAATCCGCATGGAAACTGGATGCCGAGCAACTTACCGTATTGGCTGCTACCTGTCGTTGGCGTGAAGGGCAGGCGAAAAAGAATGATGTCCCTCGCAGCCGTATCTTAAAAGATGTGAGTTTATTTGATATAGCGCTGAAGCTCCCAATGGACATGCAACAGCTAAAACGTATCCAAGAAATTTCATCGCGATTTTTAGATGTGCTAGGGACGGAGTTCTTAACCGTAGTGATAGACACTCTCAATGATACAGGTTACTACAAAGAGCCCTTAAATAGGCCTTTAACCACGTCGCAAAATACCACGTTAAAATCTTTGAAAGCAGAAGTGCGCCAAGTTGCTGAAGACTTAGGTTTACCACCGGAACTGCTCGTGCGCAAAAGAGATTACGAAGCGCTGATTCGCTCAGCACCACAATACTACTTGCCAGAATCGCTAAGCGATTGGCGGCAAGACGTGATTGGTGATCGGCTGTTGCAAAAACTATAGTTAATACAAAAGGTATAGTTATCTTCAAATTAATGACGCTGACTACCATTTAATTAGGCCTACAAGAAATACACATTATGAAACGCATTTGTTCGATTCTTCGTTGTTCAAAAAAAGAAGGTATGTATTTATATGTCGATAAAGAAGCGGGTATTGATAGTATTCCCGATAAGTTGCGCCGCCAATTAGGGGATGTCGAGCTAGCGATGACCTTACTGATAAGCGAAGATAAAAAGCTCGCACGGGCGAATGCTAAAGACGTATTACAAGGGATTAGTGAAAATGGTTTTTATTTGCAAATGCCACCGGTATTACATAGCGCTGGCGATACAGAAATGAAAAACTTACGCAATAAAAACAGTAAGCTGTCTTAACTCCCCTGGACTAAAAGGTTTTACCTTGAAATAAGCGCTATGAAAAACCCATTTTGGAAAACAAAAACGTTTACGCAAATGAATCAAAGCGAGTGGGAATCACTGTGCGACGGTTGTGGTAAATGTTGCTTGCATAAACTCGAAGACGAAGCCGATGGCGAAGTCTATTACACTGATATCGCTTGCCATTATTTAGACGACAATACCTGTCGTTGCAAAGATTATAGTCATCGTTTACAGCTAGTCCCTCAGTGTTTACAGCTACGCCCACAAGATGTCGCTCAATTTAATTGGTTGCCCAAAACCTGCTCTTATCGACTGTTAGCAGAAGGTGAAGAATTGCCATTGTGGCACCATTTAATATCAGGTAAACCAGACCTTATTCATCAGCTAGGCTTCTCCGTTCAAGGCCGTACCGTGGGTGAAAAGACCATTGCCGAAGACGATTACCAAGAGCGTGTGGTGCACTGGGTAGAGTAGCGCTATACCGCATCCACAAACAATTAAGGTGACAATAAACAAAGCTAAATTGCACTAAGCATTCTCAGCAGGTTTTGTTATAGTTGTAGGCACGAAGAACATATAGACCTATACGTCATTCTTGAAAGTGTCTTTTTGCTTATCCAGAGTCTATGACTGCCCACCATTGATGAGATGCCGGATCAAGTCCGGCATGACAAGTCTGTGGTATGACGTTTTAGACAGTAGTTACGTTAACGTGTAAAAAGAACTTTAAAAGAGAATAAACGAGAAAGAATATGGCAGAATTTCAAGAATACAGTACCGCATGGCTAGTGTACGGCTTGGCCGTTATTGGCTTGCTCGTCGTTACATGGCGTATTAGCCAATTCATTCCATGGTCGTATCTACGGGGTGTCATGATCACCACCGCTGCGGCGTTATTCCTCACACCAGCACTAACAGAAAGCAGCTATTGGGCACCCGCATGGATCGTCGCCGTGTTAGAACTGCTTTTTAGCGATTTAGAAAGTATTCTGCCCGTGCTTCGCATATTATTAATCGTCTGGCTAGCCGCATTAATTGCCTACACAATGATTAAACTTATTTTTTTAAGAAAGCCAAAAGAGAAGAAGAAAAAAGTAGGTGTTTATTGATTGAGTTGCTGAATTTTTTAGCTAAATTTAGCTGTCACATCTATGCTCTTACCGAAGAGAGTGCCGATTCAATACAATATCATCACAGCAAGATACCGGTGGGTGTAGTGATAGGGTATTAATATAATCACCGTCGGCCTGCTCGGCGCGACGAGTTGCTACCGCCTTGAGAGGGTGATGTTGGTGGTGTAGGTGCGATAGAGTGAAAGTCGCCATCTGCAGGCGGTGTTCTGGGGCGAGTGTAACCTGATGTTGCTAAGACGGCTTGTGCCTCGACTACTCGTGCATCCTCGGTGCTATTCCCTAATTTTTTCCCCACAGCTTTATTGACTGCAGCAGATACCGTTGTAGATAACGCGCCTGGAGCGAAGGCGTCGGTGGCTGCTGTAACGACACCGCCTATGGCCTTGCCCGTATTTTCACGGAATTGGGCACCTCGTACCTCCGATCTGGCCTCAAGATGCGAGTCACCCACTACATATTTTCTGACATGATCAACGGCTTGTTGAGATTGGGATGCTCCATAGGCGGCTTTTGAATGTGCACCAGTCGTTAATAAGGCTGTTCCTCCAGCAACCCAAGGCGCTGCGGCAGCAGCAGGAGAGAATGCTAATGCAGCTGTAGCTACCCCGCCTACAGTGCCCCCCACTTTAGCAACCGTCTCTGCTCGTGCGGCACCATCATCATGTTCACCCATACCGCCTATCGTGTGTCTATCTGCCTGTTCTACAGCTTCTAACTTCGCTACTCTTTTCTGGGTTTCGGGTGAGCCCGGTCGGAAATAGCTCATAAACGCCCCTCGTCCTTTTACAGCAATGGCTTTTTGTGCCTGCGCTGCCGTTGTAGGCATAGGAGGCCAGCTGCGTTGATAGCTTTCGCTTGGTTCTGCTTCAGCAAGAAGGATTCCATCTATCGAAGGTGTACTTGCTCGTCGCTGCGGCCTAGCGTGTGGCGGTGATGGGCTGGGTGTATTGCTAGGTATTGATGGTAAGGGTGAATAGTGAGAGCCAGGTCCGGAAGGCGTTCGTTCACCGCCAAAATCGTCAAGCGGAAAAGATACATCGGATAGGCTAGCTGCCGTGCCATAGCTGCTACCACTATCGGTACTGCTTGCTGATGCCGCAGAATCGGGTCTCTGAGCAGGAAACCCCGGTGTTGACGCACGGCTAAATGCAGGCGTTGGATGTCTTGGTGGTGAAGGGCTGCGAGGTGGCATTGGCGGGGGCGTTGGCGGCCCACCAGCTGCATCCATCGAAGCGAGCTTATGCGCCCGACGTCTTGGTGATGGGCCATGTGTAGAATCCCTATAAAGCGGAACAGCAGCTTTAAAGGAAGAGCCTGTATCCTGAAAAATAGCGTTGGATTTTCTTACATCTGCATGGCTAGGGCCATACCCTTCTCTCATGTCCTTTGGAGAAGGACGGCTACCGACAGAAAGGTTTCTAGTGGAAGCTCGATTTTGTCGTGCTTGTTGTACAGATTGTCCAATTTTTGAACGCTGCGCTTCTACATCGCTGCCACCGCGCCCATTACCACTTTCATTACTCATTCATTTTTCTCATAGTGATATTGTTGTTCAGAAATTGCTTAGAGATGACGAGTGCAAGATAAGCGCCATTAATTGATATGGTGTTGAATGTTTTTCTCTATACTACTTATATTGTATATACCCTTATATTTTCTCTCGTATTTGCCCCTATGATCAGAAGGCGGTAGACCAATGACCTAAATTGTGTATATTGTTGAGCATAAATATGGGTCGTAAATAACCCGATGTTTTCCCATAAGGAATAATTGTAACCCAGTGGTTTTTAATGGATGTGTAGCGGTTACCTATTATTCATATGAAATCGTGTTGATGTTAATAGTAGAGGTTCTTGTGGTATCAAAAGCAAAATTATTTACCCAGTTAGATGATCTTCAAGCATTATTGAAAGAAACTGCACTCGCACATTTCCGCTCGGCGATTAATAATAATAATGAATTTGTGTTTTGCGTGAGCGACTTTGCAACCGGACGCGATTTGAAGCAGAACGTTGATAAGCAAACAGAAGAGCTAGTTGCGTTAGGCCGGCAAGTGCTCGTATTAAAAGAAAAGCTGGGCGAATGTTCAAAAGGGTCGGTTGCCGAACGTATTTGTTGCTACTGCCGAAAATGGAGCGATCCTAAAACACGTTTATCTGGTGTTCAATTGGCACAGCAGTTTATCGAAGAGATATATTCCGCATAAATCACGATGAACTAAAACCCATTTTTGTGCTCTTAGGATGGCAATGATTATTATATTAATTGGACTTGGTTTAGGATACGTAAGTATGAAGAAAATAATATGTTTTTCGAATGTGGTTGTACTTCTAGTGATGAGCTTTTTTTCGTTATCTTTGTTTGCAGATGATGTAACAGGTGCTGTAAAGAGTGTAGAGAATATTAGCAGAGGAGAATTAACCCCGGCGTTTAGTTCTTGGGGTAAAAAGTCGGTAGTAGGTTCGTGGGAAATAGTAAAAGACCAAGAACAATACTTTATTGTTCTTGGAGATGATTTTTCTGCAAAAGACGGCCCCGATGTTAAAGTGTTTTTATCCCCCACGCCCGCGAAGGAGGTAACAGGCAGTAACGCTACTGAAGGCAGCTCGCTGATAACCGAGATCACACGCTTTAAAGGCCAGTACCGTATAGCGATACCCAAGAACGTTAACCCCAACGACTTTCAGTCGCTAGTGTTTCATTGTGAAGCGTATAGCAAACTATGGGGAACAAGCTCATTACGTTAACGGATCTTAGACTCTGCCGTGCAGCTCTAACTCTCGCAGCGTATCTTGTGCTGCATCGTACGCTTGAACGGTGTAATTAATACCTAAAGCCATTGCAATACTATT
>JBLHVA010000129.1:0-5609 GCA_047630005.1 Candidatus Endobugula sp.
CTGGTGACAAAGTCCCAGTGCCTGCGTTGCGGTAAAACTAAGACAGAGCTTTTGTAAACGCTCATATCGCTTGGATGGCTGAGTTATAGGTTTAGTTCTCGTGCCACAATCAGTACAATGCCCCGCCTTAGTATCATTATTAACAGTCCGCTATTTCTGGAATACCCTTATATATGAATACCCCTCAAGTTGGTCAGCGTTGGATGGTGGATACCGATTCATCTCTTGGCCTTGGCATTGTCGTTGAATGCGACGCACGTAGTTTAACCATTGATTTTCCTGCCGTAGAAGAAAGCCGTTGTTACTCACGTAATAATGCGCCCTTAACTCGCGTTATTTTTGCCGTAGGTGACACGATAGATACCATTAGCGACCAGCAATATGTGGTCGCGCAGGTTGAGTCCGTGAATGATTTAGTGATTTACCTCACGGCAGATGGCGAACCTATTCCAGAGACGCGTTTGGCCTCTGCAATAGAGCTGAATCATCCGGTTAAGCGATTACTTGCTGGACAGCTTGATAAACCGAAATGGTTTGATTTGCGCACTGAATTAGCGAAAGGCCATCACCAGTGGTTGCGATCTGATGTGATTGGCCTGCAAGGTGCTCGTATTAGTTTAACGCCGCATCAGTTATATGTGGCCGATACCGCCACTCGTCTAGCGGCAACCCGTATATTGTTGGCCGACGAGGTGGGTTTAGGTAAAACCATTGAGGCGGGTCTGATTTTACAGCGATTGATGTTACAAGAGCGTGTGCAACGAGTGCTGATTTTGGTGCCAGACGCATTGCGAGTGCAATGGTTTGTTGAATTGGTACGCTGTTTTAACATTCATGCAGTCATGTGGGGAGATGAGGTTGATTTAACCGAAGCCCGTGTCTTTATTGCGGCCCATGCGGTGTTGGATGACGACGAAATCAATCAAAATGCTTTCGCCGATAGTGGTGTCAGTAGTGACGATATTGATAGTTTTGATGATATAGATGCCGATCATAGTCAGTCCGATAGTAATCCCTCGCTAACCGAATTGCCGTGGGATTTAGTCATCGTTGATGAAACCCATCATTTTGATTTACTTAGCGATGACACGGCTAGCCAAACATTACGCGCTATTGGTGATGATTGTGAGCATTTACTACTGTTGTCTGCGACGCCAGAACGTATGGGATTAAAGCAGCATTTTTCTCGCCTACAATTACTTGATCCATCGCGCTTTCATGATTTTTCTGCATTCCAGCAGCAATATGAACACTATGAAACCCTAGCGGATGATTTGTCTCAGTTAGTAGATAGCGGTATGGATGGCGGAGAGCTATCGCCTGCACTACAGAAAAAGCTACAGTTGTTATTCCCACATTTGTCGCCGGATTATTTTATAAATAACACGTTTACAAACGACATGGCTGGGCAAGAGCTAACAGATTTATTGCTCGATTGTCACGGTACTGGACGCGTGGTTTTTCGGAATACGCGACATGCGATTAAAGGGTTCCCCGAACGACAATTAATGACTCACAATTTGACGGGTGAGCAATCTGATGCCGATGCAGAGGTTGTTTCAGAAGCAGATGCTGACCTAGCGTGGCTAGCAAAATTCATTAAACAAAATAGCGATGAAAAAATCCTTTTCATCACTCGCGATAAAGATGATGTGCTAGATATTCGTGAATGGTTATACCGCAAAACCGGTATCGATTGCCCAGTATTCCACGAGGGCATGTCGTTAGTCGAGCGTGACCGAGCTGCCGCTTACTTTGCGGATGAAAGCGAGGGTGCGCCCATGCTACTGTGTTCAGAAATCGGTAGTGAAGGACGCAACTTTCAATTTTGCCATCATCTTATTTGTTGGGATCTACCCGAGCACCCCGATGTATTAGAGCAGCGTATTGGTCGTCTAGATCGTATTGGCCAAGATCAGACCATGCATATACATGTGTGCGTGACGACGGTAGAAACGCAGCAGCGTTTAACGTGGTATCACACCATTCTTAATTGTATTGAAAAAACCAACCCCGCCGCAGGAACGATGCATGATAAATGGTATGCTGAGTACCGCGCTAATCCTGCAGAGGTAGGCGAGAAAGTGCAGCGGGATATTAGCCGGCTGTTAGAGCAGTTACAAAACGGCCGTGATCGCTTATTAGAAATGAATAGCTGTCGTCAGCCCCAAGCCAGCCAGCTAGTGGATAAAGTGCTTGAGTTTGAGCACACACATAACCCTAAAGAGCTGTTGATTTCGGCCACCGATTTACTCAATATTCATATGGAGCCGTTGGATGAGATGGCGACGCGTTATAGCGTTATCCCTTCGGATCAAATGCTCGTGCCGTTAGTGCCGGGAATTCCCAATGATGGCTGTGAAGTCACCTTCGATCGTGCGACGGCAACTGTGCGCGAAGATGTACAGTTTGTTACGTGGGATCACCCGCTAATGCAGGGGATGACGGAGTTAATTACCACGTCTGAATTAGGTGCCGCAACGGTGGCATTATTACCGAATAAAAAACTCAAAGCAGGCACGTTGTTCTTTGAAGCGATTTTTAGTCTGACGATAAAAAGTACGCACGCAAAAGCGGCGAGTGCTTTTTTGAGTGAATCGTTATTGCGGGTTGTGGTCGCTAAAAACAATCCTAAAAACTTAGATGCCATATTGCCGCAAAAAAACTTGGCTAAAGTGATTGAAAGCGCGTCTAAAAATATTCGTAAAGCAGTCGTAAAAGATTATCAGACCGATATTCAATTGTTAGCGGATAATGCACAAACAATGGCGCAAGCAGAGTTGGAAGCACTAATTGCCGAATCATTGCTTGAAGTGCAGCAACGACGCCAGTTTGAACTTACGCGATTAGAGCAGTTGCAGCAGCGTAACCCGCTAATTACCGATGTTGATATTGATGCACAAAAAAAGTATTTTGACATAATAGAAACGGCGATCGCTAAGCACTGTAAAGCGGAGATGAGTGCGGTAAGGGTGTTGGTGACATACCAGCCAGAAGCTAGATAATTTTCTGTTGTCACAGGTTTCTTTGATGCAAAACGTATTAGCCAACAAACTAAGTGACGGATGATGACGTTAATAATCAAGACAATACTTCGTACTAGCGCCTTACTATTACTTTTATCGTTGGGTGGTTGTACCGCGATCAGTGTGATTGATGTAGTGGCAAGTACAGCAATAGATGTTGCCGCTGGCGCTATAGAAGTGACAGGCGATGCGGTGGGCGCGGTGGTTGATGCTGTGACGCCGGACGATGATTGAAATGTCATGTATTTGAGGATTTTTTTTGGAGTGCGGGATGTTGAATGTGGAGATGAAAATGAAACGTAATATGTTATCAGCGATGGCTGCAAGCTTGTCCTTTTTGTGCTTTTTTTTGATGCCTTCTACCTCTTTTTCCGATCCGGTATGGAAGGTCACACATGAACATAATACTGTTTATGTGGCGGGTACTATTCATACGTTAACGCCAGCCGACTACCCGCTGCCCGCATCGTTTGAAATCGCTTATAACGACGCAGATATTTTGGTGTTAGAAACCGATTTGGCTGAAATGAAAGCGCCAGAAGGCCAAGCTTTACTAATGAAGGCTATTCTATATTCCGACGCTAGAAATTTACAAAGTGTACTGTCGCCTTCGGTTTATCAAGAACTAGCGAATTTTTTGCAATCACGAGGCGGTGATATTAATCGTGTCGCGCAATTTAAACCCGGCATGTTGAGTGTATTGCTGACGTTAGAAGAGCTTAAACGACTGAATCAATTAGGGCAGGGCGTTGACGATTTTTTTGATCAACGCGCGCAGACGGATAAAAAAACGCGTTTATTTTTAGAAACTATCGAGCAGCAATTAGGGTTTTTAGCGAATATGGGTGAAGGTCAAGAAGATCGTTTTATCTTATATAGTATTCGGGAACTTGAGAGCTTGTCTGACGTCATGGCCCAGTTAAAAGCGGCATGGCGTAAAGGCGATAACGCGATGCTAGAAACCGTCGGTCTTAAGGATTGGCAAGATGATTTTCCTACTATCTATCAAAATTTATTGGTGAGGCGTAACAATGCCTGGATTCCACAAATCGAAGCCATGTTAAACACCAACCCTACAGAGACGGTATTAGTGGGTGCTTTACACTTGGTTGGTAAAGAAGGTGTTCTACAACAATTGCGTGACCGTGGGTATAAGGTTGAGCAGTTACAACAATAGCCTGTTTGATTGTCTTGTATAGCGATAGTGCATAGTGGAAATAGATCGTGGGAATAAATAGCGAGAACGCACAATGAAAACACAAGCACGTTTATTTGCTCGGTTTTTGGATGACTTGCCACAAGGCACAGTTGAGTGGATTGGTGTGCGTCCTGCACGTAAAGAGCCTATGTTGATTAGCGATAAAGTCAATGCCGTCTCCGGTGTTGGTTTAGAGGGCGATCGTCGCTGTAAGGGCAGTATGGGCTCGTCTCGACAGGTGACGATTATTAGTATGGAGTATTTACACGTTATTGCGCAGCTACTCAAAAAAGAACGCATTGATCCCGCTATCTTGCGTCGTAATATCGTCGTATCTGGAGTTAATCTTACCGCGCTAAGGCATCAGCGTTTTCAGTTAGGCGAAGCCATTGTTGAAGCTTCGGCACTGTGCCACCCTTGTTCGCGGATGAACGAAGTGCTGGGTAAAAATGGTGTGGCAGCAATGTTAGGGCATGGCGGTTTATGCGCAAAGATTATTCAAGGTGGCATTATTGCTGTAGGCGATAAAGTGACTCATATTGGGCCAGTTGAATGACCTCATACGCCATCGAATCCATTGGTACTATTGAGACTTGTTTTCCTGATAAATTTGGCATTCCTCGTCAAGCGGGCTTAGCGCCCAGCGCAAAAGGAATACTCACTTTACATGCTCCATACAATAATCCAGATTGTGTCGAAGGCTTAGAAGGTGTTAGTCACTTATGGCTGACGTTTGTCTTTCATGAGCATATTGATAAAACATGGAAGCCCAAAGTAAGGCCGCCGCGTTTAGGCGGTAATGAAAAAGTCGGTGTGTTTGCAACGCGCTCTTCTTTTCGTCCAAATAATTTGGGGTTATCTCTGGTCAAGCTAGATCGTATTGACTGCTCTGATCAGCAATTACGGCTGCAGCTCTCGGGTGTCGACTTAGTGAGCGGCACGCCCATTGTTGATATCAAGCCCTATCTTAGCTATGCGGATAGCCTGCCTCATGCGGTTAATGTCTTTGCGGGACAGGCTCCCATAATGATGGCGGTGGAGTTTTCTGAGACAGCTTTGGCGTTTTGTTTGCAATATAGTACAGGGTTGGATACAAGGCTGAAAGAAGGTGTGTCGGTTGATTTAAGGCAGCTAATTGTTGAAGTCTTGCAGCAGGATCCTCGGCCAGCCTATCATCGCTCTTCGTCAATTGGCGGGCTTATCAAGCCTGATGTGCGAGAGTACGGTGTTACGCTAATGGATTGTAATGTTCGCTGGCTGTGTGAAACTTTATCGCAAGGAGCGACAATCAAAGTACTTGATGTTCAGCGCTTAAAATTGCTCAAATAACAGTTATTTCTTGTTGTGGGATGCCATTCTATGGTATAAAGCGCGCCGCTATTGTT
>JBLHVA010000130.1:0-5604 GCA_047630005.1 Candidatus Endobugula sp.
CTAGGCCATCATAAAAATGGGTAATATTCTTGTTAAATTTACCGATATATTTTTCGTTGAGTCGCAACATAAAATCTTTTTCGTTACGGCGTAATTGCAACATATCTGCTCGTAGTTGCTGGTCATTAAGCGCATTAATATTTTCTTCCGCTTTATGAACTGCATTACGCAAGTCGCCGTAATAGCCGTCTTTGGGGTTTGTTCCAATCGTTTTTTGAATAGAAACTAATTTTGTAAATAAACCGCCATAATCAATAAATGCATCACGCATTTGTTGAATGGGTTCTGCGTGTAAACCGGCCTCAAGGGCATCTTTATACAGCACATCCGTATTTGCTAGTAAATGTTCTAGGTTGTCGGAGAACTGTTGGTTATATTTTGTATCTAATCGCACTAAAAAATCCTTTTCGTTTCGACGCAACATGAGCATATCGCCACGTATGGAACTTAAGCCCAGCGCGACCTTGCTAAACTCTTCTGACTTTTTAGCGAGGTGGTGATCAAGTAATAAAATACTGATAACAGAGACGATAATCAGTGACCCCGCTAATATGAATTTGTATTTAATGGTTAACATGCAAGCTCCACCTTATGTAAACGTTTTAATAATAAAGATTATTACGGTATAGATAAGCAACATCATTAAGCGAATAGCGAATAGCGAATAGCGAATAGCGATTTAGTCGTATTGGTTATTGAGACAGTCGTAAATAGCCACATTGTTATAAGTGACATTCGTATGTGCTATACCTTCCAAGTTTTTAAACTTTTAAAAAGTGCTGAATAAATTTACAGTATAGGTAAAATACATTCTTGTATTTTATTTGACTTATTCACAGTTAATTTTAGGCTTTTTATGGACGTTTCTTACCTTCTAGATGACTTAAACGATGCGCAGCGGGAGGCGGTATCTGCCCCCGCCACTAATCAGTTGATTTTAGCGGGCGCGGGCAGCGGCAAAACACGGGTGTTAGTCCATCGTATTGCGTGGCTAATACAGGTTGAGAATGTTTCTCCTCACTCCATTATGTCGGTTACCTTTACCAATAAAGCGGCGAAAGAAATGCGTGGCCGCTTAGAAGATATTTTAGGTGGACATATAGCGGGCAATAGCCGCTCTATGTGGGTGGGTACGTTTCATGGCATCGCTCACCGTCTACTAAAAGCTCACTGGAAAATCCTCGATCTTCCGCAAAACTTTCAAATACTAGACAGCGATGATCAGTTACGATTAGTGAAACGGATTTGCCAAACGTTGAAACTAGATGACACCAAATGGCCCCCTCGTCAGGCACAGTCTTATATTAATTCGCAAAAAGACGAAGGGCAGCGGCCCCAGTATATACAGGCTGGCGGTGACCCCTATGAAGTCACCATGTTGCAGGTGTATACGGCTTACGAAGAAATATGTCGCAGTGGTGGTTTGGTCGATTTTGGTGAGTTGTTATTACGTGCGCATGAGCTATTGTTGAATAACCCCGATATATTGCAGCATTATCAGCGACGCTTCCCTTTTATATTGGTAGATGAATTTCAAGACACCAACACCATTCAGTATGCATGGTTACGAGTGTTGGCTGGTAATACGGGTTGTGTGACAGCGGTAGGTGACGATGATCAATCTATTTATGGTTGGCGTGGTGCAAAAATTGAGAATATCCAACGCTTTACCGATGACTTCAAACAATCGCAAACGGTTCGTCTAGAGCAAAATTATCGCTCTACAGCGCTTATTCTTAAGGCTGCAAATGGGGTTATTGTGAATAACCTTGGGCGCTTAGGTAAAGAACTACGCACCGATGCAGGGGATGGCGAGCCAATCAGTTTATACGCCGCATTTAATGAACACGACGAAGCCCGCTTTATTGTCGAGTCTATTCAACAATGGGCACGAGAGGGCCACCGTTATGATAGTGTTGCGATACTGTATCGTTCTAATGCCCAGTCACGGGTATTAGAAGAAGCATTATTACGCGAAAATATGGCTTATCGCATCTATGGCGGCCAGCGCTTCTATGACCGTTTAGAAATTAAAAACGCGTTATCCTACTTACGTTTATTGGTCAACAATAATGATGATACGGCGTTTGAGCGCGTCATTAATACACCAACACGCGGTATTGGCGGAAAAACAGTCGAGCAAATCAGGTTATTTGCTCGGCAAGAAGGTTGCTCGTTGTGGGATTCTGCACAACGTCTGGTAGATGAAAAAATACTCACTGCAAGAGCCTCTGGCGCAGTTAATATCTTTATACAGCTGATTCGTCAATTACAGGTGCAGACTCTTGAATGTTCGTTGGATGAACAAGTAGATAAAGTGATTAAACAATCGGGTTTGTACGACTTCCACAAAAATGAGAAAGGTGAAAAGGGGCAGGCACGAGCAGAAAACTTGGAAGAATTAGTCAATGCGTGTCGCGCATTTAATCCAGACGATTTGGCGACTCAAACAGACCAAGAGGATCAAGGCGATGTGCCTCTTCTTGTTCAGTTTTTAGATAGCGCGTCTTTAGACGCGGGTGATTCACAGGCGGATGAGTTTGAAGATGCTGTGCAATTAATGACGCTGCATTCCGCTAAGGGCTTAGAGTTTTCTCGAGTATTTATGGCGGGCGTTGAAGAAAATTTATTTCCCCATCGAATGTCAGCAGACGATCCAGAGCGTTTAGAAGAAGAGCGTCGATTGTGCTATGTAGGCATTACCCGTGCAATGGTGAAATTGACCATAAGCTATGCAGAAACTCGGCGTATGCATGGCACGGAAAACTTTAACCGCGTGTCCAGATTCGTAAAAGAAATTCCTAATGACTGTATTAATGAGGTCCGTCTGAAAACTCAAATCCAACGGCCCTTAGGCTACAACAAGAAGAGCTATAACAAGCCCGCTAAACCGGCACTACAGGAACAAGGCGAGGATTCTGGTTATTACCTAGGCCAAAAAGTGACCCACGCCATGTTTGGCGATGGCGTTATTACTCACTTTGAAGGCCAAGAAGACAACATGCGCGTACAGGTTAATTTTACCAGTGCAGGTAGTAAATGGCTGGTGCTGCAATACGCCAATTTACAGGCTTTGTAGCGATTACTCCCTTTCTCATCTCTTCTTAAAAATCCTTGATAAGCGGCACTTATGAACTATAGTTTATAGAGCCGCTACGCTTATAGCTTTACCTCACCTATTTGTTAGTAGTTATTTCACTAGACAATATTTTACAATATATCAGTGACGAGCCCCCATAGTGTTAGCTCCATTGCTATTGGTCATCATAGTAAGTACCTAACTAGTAACATCACTAGTTAGCAACGTAACTAACAGTAAGTAACAATAGATAACTTATGTCTAAATCAGTAGCGATTAAAAATATTATTCGTAGCCGCATTGGCTTACGGCTATCGTTTCATGCGCTGGTGGTATCTTTCTTTTTTGCGTTCATTACTGCCACCGTTTTGATCTATACCGACTCAATGCAAGCAGAACAAGAAGTGATTAAAAAAGTATCCCAAATAGTGGATGCAGTGGAAACGCAAGTAGGCGAAAATCTATGGAATATAAATAAAAAAGGGGTTCAATCGACATTAAATAGTTTAGTTGAGCTACCTTATATTAAGAGCGCCAGTATAGCTGATGGAGTAGGTGAAAATTTCTATGCGGGAGCACAATCAACACCTGAAAAAATATCGCGTAATATCTCACGAAATCAACAAAACTTAGGTGTGTTATCTGTCGGTTACGATATACAGGAATTTAAAAAAGCCGCATATAAAAAACATCAATCAACTATCTTATTTGTGTTGTCCACTATTGGGCTTATGGCCTTAGTTTTTTATATCATCGTTAACAAAGCGCTCATCCGTCACATTACTTATATTAGCAATTCAGCAAAATCATTTTCTTTAGACGGTAATAATGAATTCATTCCTTTAGTTTTACCGCGGAAACCAAAAGATGATGAAATAAACGATTTGGCCAACATCCTAAATGAAGGTCGAAAATCAGCTGTTGAGTTATTTGCAGCAAAAAAATATTACGAAGAGCAAATGGTTTTTCAGGCTAACTTTGATTTGCTGACAGGGCTCCCTAATAGACAAAATTTGTATGACTACTTATATACTCAAATAGGTGAATATAATATAGAAAAAGATACTCTCGCTATTTTGTTTGTTGATCTAGATGGTTTTAAACAAGTTAACGATACAATGGGACATGCTCTCGGTGATAAAATACTCTATGAATGCGCGATGCGTTTAGAAAAAAATGCAAAAAATATAGGTGCCTATATTGCAAGGTTAGGCGGTGATGAATTTGTTATTTGTTTTTATCATAAAGATGTAAATTATTATCATGAAGTATGCCAAAAAATAATTACCAGTTTCAATGAAAAAATAAGTTCGCAAGGTGTCAATGTTAAGCTTGGATGTAGCGTTGGGGTAACACTTTATCCTGATGATCAGTCTACAGATCCAAAAACTATTCTGCATCATGCCGATAATGCGTTATGCAAAGCAAAATCTTCTGGAAAAAACACATACTTTTGCTTTGATGATATCACGAGGAAAGAGCAAGAATTAGAAAGTAAAATAAGAAGTAAATTACATCCTGCTATAGATAAAAAAGTATTTGAAATACACTACCAGCCTTTAGTTGACATACAAAATTACGAAGTTGTTGGATTTGAAGCGTTAATACGTTGGCACGACGAAGAACTTGGTTGGGTTAGACCTGATATCTTTATTGCTATAGCAGAAAAAATGGGTGTTGTTTTTGAAATAGACCGATGGGTTTTTGATACAGCAATAAAACAGGTCGAGATATGGAGGAGCGTATTTAAAAGGAATTTAATATTGTCCATTAATTTTAGTCCTAGTAATTTTCACCATAGTGAATTTCCAGAATGGTTGTCAAAAGATAACGACATATATCTAAAAAACTTAGATTGGATCGAACTAGAAGTAACGGAGCGGCTAGTATTGAACGACGACCCCGCTGTTTTAGACGGCATTAATCAACTTCGCGAAAGAGGTATGCGTTTTAGTATTGATGATTTTGGCATGGGCTATTCATCGTTAGGGTACATTAAAAAGTTTAGCCATCTATTATCTAAAATAAAAATAGACCGAATCTTTATCAATGAAATATTAGAAACTGATTTCGATATAGCCTTTGTTAAAAGTATTATGATGCTAAGCGATAGTTTACAACTAACGGTTTTAGCTGAAGGAGTGGAAGAAGAGGGTCAGGTCGACATGTTAAAGAAAATTGGTTGTCAGTATGTGCAAGGATATTATTTTTCAAGAGCTTTGCCGGTAAGTGCCATGCAAGATTTTTTAGAAAATTGGGATATAGAGAAAGCGAGTAAAGAAGGCGCCGCTGTTAATATGAATATAGGTGACAGTAGTAAAAAAATAAGTAAACATGAAAGGGATTAATTTTTTTTTATTAATGTTTTTAATTCCATCATTGTTTTCTTGTGGCGTTAAATTAGAAGAAAATTCTGCTCATGACGTAATGAAAAATATATATGCAGCAAGAAAAAAAGGATCATTATATAACGAATTTCGATACTACGATAAAAAGTCTTTTAACATCGTTCCTTTTAATGATGT
>JBLHVA010000131.1:0-5601 GCA_047630005.1 Candidatus Endobugula sp.
AACTATCTATAAAGCAAGATTGTAAAATAGCTGCGAATCTCTGGCCAAACGTACATTATATTCAGAGATTCTCTATAAGAGGGCCACCCTATTTTTATCTTCTCCATACTTTCACCTCGCTGCTACCTGCTGGGTCTTTCAATTTTGCTGCTCAGTGCATGCGGTAATGAACATTTGCCTGTCTCCTCCACCGAGGTCGCCAGTAAGGGGCTCTATAGTGGATCGCTGTCTAGTGATGGCGAGTGGGCTTTCGCAGGCTCTATTTTCCAGGGTGGCAGCCTTTGGCGTATTAAAGATGGTGAACGACTCTACAACTGGAACCATAACGCTAACGAAGAAAAAAGTATTATTCTATTTTCCGATATTGCATCAAGCAATACTCGAACGATGACGGCTGACGAATCCACTCTCGTATTATGGGATATTCCTACCGGTGAAGCTTTTCGCTTCTGGACATCTCCGGCAAAAATTCTTGATATTGCACTTGTTAGCAGCGGCCAATATGCCGCTCTTGGTCTCGCAGACCAATCTGCTGTTATTTTTGATGCGGTTCGTGGAGGTATCACACGCACCTTTCGTCACAGTGGTCAGGTGAACAGTGTGGCCGTCAGCGATGAAAAGCAATTGTTGATTACTGGCTCGGATGATCGCACTGCCAGTATTTGGCGCTTAAGCGATGGGGAGCAACTGTTCACAATACAGCATGAAGAAATTGTAGATTTCGTCACTCTCAGCCAAAATGGCCGTTACGCCCTAACGTCTTCGCAATACGATAAAGCCGAAATATGGGATGTAGATACACAACAAAGCCTTGGCAGTATCCCGATGAAAAAACAGCATGTTAGCCGTGGTTTAAGGGTGACGGCCGCTACGTTCAGCAACGATAATAGCTTTTTATTAATTTCCTATCCCAGTCGAGTCATTGAGCTGCGCCGAGTCGATTCTCTAGACCTTATCGATCAATGGACATTACCCAAAAGAAATAAATGGCAGCCTACGGCAGCCGTCGTGCTAGATCTGGCTTTTGATCAGCAGTACGGTGTATTTCATGCAATATCGTCCGATGGCTTTCTTCATCGGCTAGAGCTATCAGTACCACCATAATCCTATAAACAATCGTTAGGCGCGAAAAAAATGTGCTCGTTATTGGTGAGAATAGTGAATATCGAAGGCAAGTAATCACCTTATCGGCGATGTGACGATTTCGGTATTTGCTAGGAGCCTGTCGGACTTAAATGCATCAATTACTGGCTTCGGAGCGCCGACTGTTAGTACTCATACTTTCGTGCCCCCACTGCCGTTTCTAGAATAATCAATATAACAGACATAAAAAAACCCTCATGATGAGGGTTTTTAGATCTAGCGGCTAGTCAACAATTACTGTGCCGCTGGCGCGTCCGCTGATGTTTCTGCTTTGGCAATTTCCAACAACTCTACTTCGAAAACCAATGCCGCATTTGGCCCAATCACTGGACCTGTACCGCCTGGGCCGTAAGCTAAAGCTGAAGGGATAGCTAATTCGAATTTATCACCCACATTCATTAGCTGAAGTGCTTCAATCCAGCCAGGTATAACGCCACTTACTGGGAATGTCGCAGGCTGACCACGGTCATAAGAACTGTCAAACACAGTACCGTCAACTAAGGTACCCTTGTAATGCACGGTTACAGTGTCATTCTCCGATGGAGTTTCACCTTCACCAGCAGTCACTTCTTTATACTGCAATCCGCTTTCGGTTGTGGTTACGCCTTCTTTTTTACCATTCTCAGCCAAATAAGCAGCGCCCTCTTCAGTATTTTTAGCGGCTAAAGAATCGCTTTCTGCTTTTTGCTTGGCTTGGCTACGTGCTTGTATTTCAGTAATGGTATTTCGCTTATCTTCTTCCGATAAACGAGGCTCATTACCTGCAACAACATCAGCTACTGCTAGGGCTAAGCTATCGGTATCTAATGTAATGCCATCGCGGGTAAACTGTGCCGCCATATTTTCACCAACAATGTAACTTAGACGCTGATCCAAGCTTGCTAATGGTGATACTTCTTCCACTGCCGGGCTAGCGGTTTCCGCTGCTTCTGTTTCTGGGGCTTTATCGCCTCCGCAAGCAGTTAACACAAGTGTCGCAGCAGTCACGGCAGCGAATTGATATAATTTCATGGTTCTTCCTTTTTATTAGGTTGGATTTTATTGAATTATTAATCTATGTAAGGGCATAAACACCATAAAACAATGCCGTATTTATGCTCTAATACTGGTCTAAATCAATTAAAGGCTAATAATATACCAAAATATCTTAATTAGATATCCACAAAGTCTGACTCTTATTTTATCTTCAACAGGTCTTGTTTGCTTGGTACTGCTACCTTTATAACTCCATAATAGTGACTAAAAATTATGCGCCGTTTATCTATTGAGATTCTCCAGCCCTACTGGGAATTAATGCGTTTTCACAAGCCCATTGGTATTTTATTGCTGCTCTGGCCAACCTACTGGGCGCTGTGGCTAGCCGCCGATGGTATTCCCGATACACGGATACTATTTATTTTCACTTTAGGTGTTATCGTCATGCGAGCTGCAGGCTGTATCATTAACGATATTGCCGATAGGCATATAGATGGCCACGTTAAAAGAACGGTTAATCGCCCAATTGTTAGTGGGAAAATAAGTGTAAAGGCCGCTTATTGTTTACTAGTGGTCATGGTGAGCTTCGCGTTTATTGCCGTTTTATTCACTAATACGTTAACGATCTACTTATCCCTTGCCGCTGTCGCCTTAGCGTTTTGCTACCCGTTCATGAAACGTTACACCCATCTTCCTCAGGTCGTATTGGGCATGGCTTTTTCTATGAGCATTCCAATGGCATTTGCCGCACAAACCGGAGAACTCAATCCCGCACTTTGGCTGTTATACACAACTAATGTGTTATGGACTGTCGCTTACGATACTTTTTACGGCATGGCCGACAGAGAATACGACAAGCAGATTGGCGTAAAGTCTACGGCTATTTTATTTGAAGAAAATGATCGTGTTATCACTGGCAGTATCCAGCTACTCGCCATTATGGGCTGGCTAATGGTTGGGCAACGTTTTGAATTAGGTTCTGCCTATTTTCTTAGCATTGCTGTAGCAACCGGTTTCATGGTGTATCAACAATGGCTTATTCGGCACCGGCAGGCAAACGCCTGCTTCATGGCCTTCATTAATAATCATTGGGTAGGAATGGTAGTGTTTCTCGGTATTTTGCTACATTTCGTGACAATCTAGTCTCTTTATGGAGATAATCCTACGCTGTAATAAAAATGCAACATAGTCTATATTTAATAGTACGCTCACCCAGCCAAGCTATGTACAAGCCATGAACCCAAACAAAACTATTCTCATTGTTGACGATGAATCCGCCATTCGCGATATGCTAAGAGTTGCATTAGAAATGGCTGACTACCACTGCCTAGAAGCCGCCGACACACAAAGCGCTCACGCATTAATTATCGATCAAAAACCTAGCCTTATATTGCTCGACTGGATGTTGCCCGGTACCAGCGGTATCGACCTTGCTCGTCGATTAAAGAAAGATGATCTCACCGCCGACATTCCTATCATTATGCTAACGGCGAAAGGGGAGGAAGATAATAAGATACAGGGTCTTGAAGTGGGCGCTGATGACTATATTACCAAGCCTTTTTCTCCACGAGAACTCGTCGCACGACTAAAAGCGGTATTACGCAGAACCGAAGGTGCGTCTGCCATTGAACCCATCGAAATTGAAGGTTTGTGCATGGACCCAGTAGGCCATGTGGTTACTATTCACGACCAACCTCTGCAAATGGGACCAACTGAATACCGCTTGTTGGCATTTTTTCTTACCCACCAAGATCGCGTCTATACCCGAGGCCAGCTGCTGGATCACGTATGGGGGGGCAATGTATATGTAGAAGAGCGCACGGTAGACGTACACATCAGACGCTTAAGAAAAGTACTCACTGCCAGCCACGAACGATTCATTCAGACCGTAAGAGGTGCAGGCTATCGTTTTTCAGCTAAATTAGCTGCCAACGCGTAATTTACAGAGCAATTATTTCTGCCGTGCAAGATGAACTGTCAAAAATGACGGCAAGCGGGTATTTGCCCTATACGTTCATCTCTTACTAACAATACCTTCGTTTTTGATAGGCTCTCTAGACTAATTCAACGCAATAAGGCAAAGTGCCTTATTGCTGAACACTGCGTAATGCAACAACCGCCTAGCTATCGCTCACAATTCTCTTCTGAGCCTAGTTTAGTTACACAATATTTCTTAGGCATTACTAAACTATAAGAATAATACTGCCCATCTATTAGGGATCGTCGTTTTGCAAAATAACTTTACTGCTGAGATTCAACGTTTCTTTTTCTTAGGCGCAATATGCTTTTTCGTTGGGCTTATTGTCGGCGAGATAACTATCGTTCTGTTACTTTTTTGTATTGCTTATTTGTTATGGCATTTACACCAGATCAAAAAATTAGAAAAGTGGCTGCGTAATAGCAAGCCATCTCACATACCTGATGCTGGAGGTATATGGGGCGACATTTTTGACCATTTAAGTCGTGACAAAAAACGTCAACTTAAAGAGAAAAAACGCTTAAAATCGGTTATTCATCGTGTTGAAACAATGACCAGCGCACTAAACGATGCCGTCATATTATTAGACAAAGATTACACCATTCGCTGGCTTAACAAGCCTTCACGTAGCCTGTTAAATTTAAAGCGTTCTGATGTCGGCAATCCCATTACTAACTTTATTCGTCACCCTGCGTTTGTTAACTACTTGTATAAAGGTGATCACGATATTCCTTTTGTTCTACCCGCCTCAAACAATGAGGAGAAACGCTTTGAGTTTCGTTTAAATCATTTCGGTGAAGGTGAAGGCTTACTCATTGTTCGCGATGCCTCTCGGCTTTATAAGCTGGAGCAAATGCGCAAAGACTTCGTCGCAAATGTGTCCCATGAATTACGCACGCCCTTAACCGTAATTTCAGGGTATCTCGAAACATTAAGTGATACTCAGCAAGCAGACGATCCATGGAAAAAGCCCGTACAGCAAATGCAACAACAAGCCACGAGAATGACGACGTTAATTAATGACTTGACCATGCTGTCTAAATTAGAAACTGAAGAAATTAATAAACAGCCTATCGACGTCGTTATTCTACCGTTACTGAAAATGATTATCGATGAAGCAACGACGGTTCACCTTCAGAGAGGGACAACGATTACTATAGAATGTCCGGAAAAATGGTCCATTAATGGTAGCGAAAAGGAATTACACAGTGCTTTTTCTAATTTAATTATGAATGCTGTAAAATACTCACCTCCAGAAAAATCTGTATTGGTCAAAGTGAGCAAGAACTTTGTTGGCGGTATCGACGTAAAAGTCACTGACAATGGTTATGGTATAGAGCGACAACACATTCACCGACTCACCGAACGATTTTATCGCGTAGACGCCAGCCGCTCTATTGAAACCGGTGGCACGGGGCTAGGTCTTGCGATTGTTAAACATATTCTGGCTCGGCATGATGCACGTTTAAATATAAGCAGTCGCATTAACCAAGGAAGTACTTTTA
>JBLHVA010000132.1:0-5597 GCA_047630005.1 Candidatus Endobugula sp.
CGTATTCACTCCTTCAACTACTTGACCAATTTCTTCTACCGCCTGCGTATAATTTTTACCACAACCCAGCGCATAACCTAAACGGTAGTTACGACTAAGATTAGACCCACAGGTTAACATAAGATCTCCCACGCCAGCCAAACCCAATAAGGTCATCGGATTTGCACCTAGACGATGGGAAAAACGCCCCATTTCAGCTAAAGAACGCGTCATCAACATAGCTAAGGTATTTTGCCCGCAATGTCTTGCCTCTGCCATGCCAACAATAATCGCATATATATTCTTAAGCGCACCCGCTAACTCAACACCGTAACGATCGTCATTACTATAAACACGGAAGGTAGATGAGCAAAGCACCTCTTGTACTCGCTGTTTCAATGGTTCATCTTCGCTAGCAATGACAGACCCTGTCAGCTGTTGCTGAATCATCTCTTTAGCGAAATTCGGACCACTTAATACACCAATAGCATGATCTGGCACCTCTTCCTCTAAAATTTGACTCATTAGCGTAAAGCCTGATGAATCAATACCTTTAGTGGTACTAATCACACATGCTGATGGCTGTAAATACGGTTTAAGCTGCTGAATAACCATGCGAAACGCCACACTAGGAACAGACACAAAGACCACATCGCTGTGAGCTAATGCTAACTCAAGATCCGACACTACATGCACCAGTGGACTTAATTCAAAGCCGGGTAGATATTGAGTATTTACTCGTGACTGTTGGATATCTCGTGCACGAGTTTCATCACGCATCCATAAATAAACAGGGTAATCATTAGATGCGATAGTATTCGACAATGCAGTACCAAAACTACCGCCACCAACAACCGTTACTACAGGAATTTCACTCATACTATTATTATCATTATGGGTTCGTGGAGGTTATAAAAAACACTTCTACTCAATCTAAGCCTTAATTATACATCGGCCATTAGACTCATGCCTACATTAAGAAAAAAGCAGCAAAGATTTCTCTTTACTGCTTTTTTAATAAACAAGAAACATACCCTACTTTATAGCGGTGCAGGTCAGAAATTCTATTCTGCCACTGCTAGCTAGTCATACTAGTAAATTGCGCTATAGAGCGACCTTGTATTTCTTACTTGTATTTCTTACTTGTATTTCTTAGTCACTAAGCTCTAGTAACAAGCGATTAAGTCGTTGAACGTAAGCAGCCGGGTCTTCTAAACTGCCACCCTCTGATAAGGTTGCTTGGTCGAACAAAATGTGGACTAAGTCAGCAAAACGATCTTCATCAGACTCTAGATCTAACTTTTTAACCAGAGGATGCTCTGGATTTAACTCGAATGTCGGCTTCACGTCTGGTAATGCTTGACCCGCCTGTTCCATTAAGCGGCGCATTTGCGCCCCCATGTCGTCTTCACCTACTACTACACAAGCAGGGGAATCGGTTAAACGATGGGTTAAACGCACTTCGGCAACCTGCTCTTCCAATACAGCCTTACTGCGTTCAACTAAGCCTTTTAGCGCTTCATTAATTTTTTCTTGCGCTTGTTTTTCTTCTTCAGTATCCAAATCACCTAAATCTAATGAGCCACGAGCCACATCCTGTAGTTCTTTACCGCCAAACTCACGTAAGTGGCTCATCATCCAATCATCTACTCGATCAGATAGGAGTAACACTTCGATGCCTTTTTTGCGGAAGACTTCTAAGTGCGGGCTATTTTTCGCTGTGTTGAAGTTTTCAGCCGCCACATAATAGATTTTTTCTTGGCCTTCTTGCATGCGAGACACATAATTTTCTAAAGACTGATCCGGCGTTGCCGTATTCGTATGTGTGGTCGCAAAACGCAATAACTTGGCAATTTTTTCTTTATTAGCAAAGTCTTCGCCGGGGCCTTCTTTGAGCACTTCCCCAAACTCTGTCCAAAATTCTGCATACGCTTCTGGCTTTTTCTTCGACATTTTATCAAGCATGTCCAATACACGCTTAGTTAACGCTGCACGCATCGCATCGATATTAGGATCTTTTTGTAAAATTTCGCGAGAAACGTTAAGCGATAAATCGTTAGAATCGACTATACCTTTCACAAAACGTAGGTACATCGGTAAGAACTGTTCTGCCTCATCCATAATAAACGTGCGCTGTACATACAGTTTTACACCACGAGTACCTTCACGGTTATATAGATCAAATGGCGCTTTTTTCGGAAGGTATAACAAACTAGTGTAATCTAATTTACCTTCAACACGGTTATGGCTCCACGTTAAGGCATCTTGATAATCATTCGAAATGTGTTTGTAAAACTCTTGGTATTCTTCGTCTTTCACTTCTGAACGAGACCGAGTCCACAATGCCGTTGCGGTATTGATAGTTTCATCTTCAGGTGCTTCTGGCTCTTTACCTTCTTCTGGCTCACCGTGTACTTCTTTCTGCATAATCACCGGTAAAGAAATATGGTCAGAATACTTTTTAATCACTGAGCGTAAACGAAAACCGTCGGCAAAGTCTTCTGCATCTTCTTTTAGATGAAGAATGATGGTGGTACCACGATCGGCTTTTTCAATCGCTTCAACGGTAAACTCAGCATCACCTGCACATTCCCAATGCACGCCTTCCGCTGCTGGCGTACCCGCTTTACGAGTTAGCACCTCAACACGATCAGCAACAATAAACGACGAGTAAAAACCTACACCGAACTGGCCAATTAATTGCGAATCTTTTTTATCATCACCCGATAGACCAGACAAGAATTGAGCCGTACCTGACTTAGCAATAGTACCCAAATGACTAATCACATCTTCGCGATTCATGCCAATACCGTTATCGCTAATAGTGACAGTTTTAGCCTCTTTATCAAAACTCACACGAATAGCCAGCTCTGAGTCGCCTTCGTATAAATCGCCATTTTTAACGGCTTCAAAGCGTAGCTTATCTGCTGCATCAGAAGCATTAGAGACTAATTCACGAAGAAAAATCTCTTTATTGGAATACAGTGAGTGGATCATTAATTGCAATAGTTGTTTCGCTTCGGTTTGAAAACCTAACGTTTCTTTTTCGGCAGTAGCAGTAGCTGTCACAGAAGACTCCTTAATATAAATGTTCAAAATTTAGTATGTACCGGTATATGGGGGAGTGAAATCTAGATTTCAAGAGCCAACTTCTATAGAACGTCTATAAGTGCGCCGCCATTCCTGAATAGGCTATTCAGTGTTATTATTTATTACTTTATAATAATAGTGCCTATTACAACCACCACTAAGACAGACACCCAATGAACCAAGCAATACAACATAGCCCTATATGGCGACGCTTTGCAGCGATTATTTATGACACATTCCTTATTGCGGCAATCAGTATGGGATATGGCGCTATTGGCGTGATTATTAGCCGGTGGTTAAGTGGTGCGGATACAGTCGATACAACTAGTGAACTACACCTACTATTTCAACTAGGCTGGTTATTTGTCGTAATCGGGTTTTTCTGTTTTTTCTGGATGAAAGCAGGGCAAACATTAGGCATGCGAGCGTGGCGCTTAAAAATCGTTAAAGCAGAAACATTGAATACACCATCATTACAGCAATGCTTAGGGCGATGTGTACTTGCACCCATAGGGCTTTCAAGTTTTTTTATCGGGTTATTGCGTAGTGATAAACAATGTATTCACGACATATTAACCAATACACAAGTGATATTACTGCCCAAAGGTAGCTAACAAACTCTCACTCACAGAGGCTCACTAACGCGTTCTAGCTAATAAGAACAAGCCCAACCCAAAGCAAAACATGATAGGCAATAACACCGCAAACAGAGGTGAGATACCATATAACAAGCTTGCGGGTCCAAGTAACTTTTGCGTTAGCTGGAACGTAATCCCCACCACCACACCTGTAAAAATGCGATAGCCCATTGTGACTTCTCGTAAAGGCCCAAAAACAAAAGAAATGGCTACGAGGACTAAGCTAATAATCACTAATGGCTGTAATACCTTGCCCCAATAAGCCAGTAGATACTTACCATTATCTAAATTTTGTTTTTCTAAATACTGCGCATAAGCGTACAGCTTGGTAATGGCTAAATTATCTGTATCTTGCACCAAAATAGTTAATAAATTAGGCGACAACTCCGTTTGCCAAGGACGAGAGGAAAACTTCTCTGTGGTAATAGGCTCTTCCTTGTTTTCCGGAAACCGTGTTTCAATCACGTTTTCTTCTTGCCAACCATTGTTAGTATATAACGCTGTTTCAGCAAAGCTGGCCGAAACCAAACGCTGCTGTTCGTCATACTGGTAACGAGTCACGCCTAAAAGCTTACCGTTAGCTTGCACACTATTGAAATGCATAAACAACGTGTCTTCTCGATTCCAAACACCACCTTTAGCACTTAAGGCGCTGTTCTCACCTTGTAATAAGGTCGAACGACGACTCTCGGCATATTGATCAGAAACAGGGATAACATACTCAGCAAACACCAGCATCACGGCAATAAACCACAGCACAGGCTTTAACACCGCCCACGTAAGCCGCAACAAGCTCACGCCTGCTGCACGCATCACCACTAATTCGCTGGTCGAAGCCAGACTACCCAGCCCCACTAAGCCACCCACTAAGCCAGCAAATGGCATATATTGATAAAAGCTAGAAGGAATAGCCAACATCACATATAACAAGACTTCAGCAAATGTATAAGTCGGCGTTAAATTACCCAGTTCATCAATTAACTTGGCCAATATATCTAATGCGGTAATCACCAGTAACACCACCAAAATAGAGACAACCGTGGTACGAAAAATATAAGCATTTAATAAACGCACAGTAAACGACTACCCTTTTTTTGTTGTTTGTTGAGGTTGAGGTAAATGCTGGGTTTGCTTAGCTGAAAACCATTGCCGCCATTGCCGCCTATCTATCATAAAAACCATGGTTAGAATGAAAAAAGCGAAGTGAACGCCCCACAGGCCAATAGCCGACGACAAACGCTCTTCCTCAACCGCCCCTCTCGCACTGTTTAATAGCACAAGGTAGATGAGGTAGAGCAATATCGCAGGAAATAACATCGCATAACGCCCGCGACGAGGGTTAGTATGACTGAAGAGCACACCTAACAACGTCACAATCAACACCACTAGCGGCGATGACAATCGCCATTGCAGAGCAGCTTGATAATCAGGCGAAGTCGATCCTAATAGCTCAAGAGTAGGGAGACGATTGACTTTATTATCGGTCACAGCTATTTCACCTTTAGAGTCGACGTGCTGACCAAACTCTTCAAAGTCGGTAATGCGATAGTTGGCTTTACCTGGCTGCCCTTCATAGCGCGTGCCTTGTTTGAGGACTAAATAACGTTGATCGGTCTCGCCTAATATTTTATATTCTGCAATCTCTGAGCGTACCGTCATTAACAATTCATCGGCTTTAACGTTCATGTTCGCCAAAAAGAATGCATTCAATTGCTCGCGATTATCACTCACATCCTCGGTATAACTCACTAAACTCTTATTGCGAGATACCTGAAAGCGCGCTTCTTGCATTGTTTCAAAATCGTTACGTGCTTGTTGTTGAGCAAGGATTTTTTCTGCCTCGTGTAATCCCAAAGGCGTCAGCCACAGGCTCAGAGTGGCAATAATGGT
>JBLHVA010000133.1:0-5574 GCA_047630005.1 Candidatus Endobugula sp.
CGACCCTACGCTAGAACACTCTTTTCATCAAACGATGAAAAAAGAAAACATCCCTAGGGAAGTTAAAAATGCTAACTATTATCATTTTTTCCGTTCTTTCCCTGTCACTAATATTAGGGCCATCTGCCAACTATGGTTTGAGGAAAACGCCATCAACAACACTGGTTTTTACCACCAAAACATCCTTCAACAACTAAAACAACACCAAACCCAAGGTACTGAATGCGTACTTGTCTCTGGTTCGTTTAAACAGTTATTGCAACCTATCGCTGATGATTTGGGTATTGAGCATATCCTATCGACCAATTTAGAGCATGATGGATTGACATTTACTGGTAATATTATTCCACCTCAAACCATCGGGGCTGGAAAAGCAGCTGCCATCAGCGCATTTTTAACCATTCAACAGTCCAACCCAATGAAATGTTTTGCCTACGGCGATGACATTTCGGATGTGCCCATGTTAGCACTTGTCGGCCAACCACGAGCGGTTAGTGGCGAAAGGCGCCTAGAAAAATACGCTCACAATTTAGGATGGGAGGTTATTAAACCCAACTAAGCACAAACATTACAATAACAATTAATCTACATTAGAAACAATCAATAAAGGATAAAAAAATGAATATTGACCTACTGATTTTATGCACTGTCATTTGTGGCTATGGCTTATGGTTTTCACTGGCGGTACTGAATAATATTACTGACTTTCAAACTAACCGCTTTTTAATTGCAAGAATGATTAGCATGCAAGAAATATTAGATGACCCTAATCTAGGTAATGGAATTCAATGGAGAGCACTTAAAGGACAGCATTGGTCTCCGATTATTTTAACTGGTGTCATTTTTTATCAACTCTTGGCAGCTTCGAAGCTAGCCATAGCGGGCGTTACGCTAATAAGTCTTGTCATTACCGGAGGTGCTACTACGACTGAGCTGTTATTTGATATAAATATTGCGCTACTTATGATGCTAGCTTTATGGTTTGGTTTTTTAACGGGCGGGCTTTGGTTTGGCTATTGGATTAAAATGCCACAAGTTCAAATAGTACATATCATGCTAGTACTGGTAACATTAATATGCCTTGTATTAGTCAATATGCTTTAGAGTAGACTCAATAGTAAGCTTAAATAAAACGTGGGAAACATCAATTTTCCGACTCACGCCCATTCTTCAACCTAACTAAACGCTAGAGAGCCGGGGCGCAAGGACGCCCCTAACTCTCAATTAAATGGTACCTTTATTGTCAGATGATTTTAGCTTTTCTATCAGCTGCTCAAATCGAATTGGCCGACTAAACAAATACCCTTGCACAAAATCACACTTACAACGCTTTAAAAATTGCTGCTGATCTTCTGTCTCTACCCCCTCTGCAACGACTTTCATACCGAGGTTATGTGCCATGGTGATGATGGTTTCGGTCAGTTTGGCGTTATTGTTATTGGCTTCTATCTGGCTAACAAAACTGCGATCGACTTTTAACGTAGAAAAAGGGTATTTTTGTAAATAACCTAACGATGAGTACCCTGTACCAAAGTCATCGATAGATAAATGCATTCCTCTGTGACACAAAGCATCCAAGTTGGCTTTCGTTTCACCTAAATCGTGAATTAATACGCTTTCCGTTATTTCCAGCTCTAGCATTTCTGGAGAGAGCTTATGCTCGTCTAATTTCGCCGCAATCATTTGGGAGAAATTAGCTTCTTTTAATTGATTAGGCGATATATTAATCGCAAATTTCATATTGGCGCTAACAGTCTGATGTAAGTATTTCAGGTCTTTACATGCTTGCTGAATAACCCATTCGCCAAGCTGTTTAATCAGCCCGCTATCTTCTGCTATAGGGATAAAAACGTCTGGCATAATATAACCACCATCGCTGGTTTTCCAACGTAACAACGCCTCACACTGGGTAACTTCATTGGTATTGCAATCAAGAATGGGTTGGTACAGTAACTCCAGCTCGTTTCGTTCTACAACGTCTCTTAACCCACTCTCTACTGCCACCCGCTCATTTAATTTGGCATTAATGGCTTCATTAAAAAATTGACACTGGTTACGCCCTGCTTTCTTAGCTTGATACATGGCTAATTCAGCATGTTTTAACAAGGTATGAGGATCCGTGCTGTGTTCAGGGTAAGTCGCCGCGCCAATACTAGCGGTAATGTAATGCGGGTATTCGTTAATAATGAAAGGAGCAACGAACGTATTCATGATGCTATCAATCATGGCTTGTATTGGCTTATTACTCTCGACTTCAGGCAATAAAATAAAAAACTCATCTCCTCCCGGTCGTCCAAGCAATTGCACGCTGGAGACCATACCGGCTAACCGTGAAGCGGCTTGAATAAGTAATTTATCACCTATTTCATGCCCTAGCGTATCATTCACATTCTTAAAATGATCGAGGTCAATACATAGTAAGGCCAGTGGTAACGACGTATTATTACTATTAGCGATCGCATGATTAATGGTTTCCATTATCATTGTTCTATTGGGTAAGCCGGTTAGCTCATCATAATACGCTTGGTTTCTTAGCTGTTCTTCATAAGAACGCCTCACTGTAATGTCTTCCTGAACAGCAACAAAACGGATAATGTCTTTATTATCATTTTTTAGAGGAGATATATTGACGTACTCCCAATACAACATGCCATCCTTATGCACACTACACTGCTCTCCGCCCCAACGGCCTGCCTCTCGAATATGTGTCCATAAGGCCCGGCTTTCTGTATGCGTTGCTTTGGTTACATGCGATGCATTCGACAACAAAGTAAAGCCCAACTGTCTACCAATTGCTTCTTCCGCAAGGTAGCCTGATATGTACTCAAACTTAGGGTTAACATATTCAATAATGCCATCAGCGTCAGTGATGACAACAGATACAGGGCTTTGCTCTACCGCTAACGACAAAATACTCACTTTTTGCTCTGCTTGTCGTTGTGCTATTCGAGAGATTGCTTCTCTCAATTCACGCTCAATAGCCGGTATCAGTCTGGCTAATGACCACTTATTAAGAAAATCATGTGCCCCTTTTTTTAAGAGGTAAACCACATCTTCTGCCTCAACAACACCTGAAATGATAATAAAAGGGGTGTCGAGTTTGTTGTCGTTATATAACTGCAAGGATCTTTCAGCACTAAATTCTGGCATTTTATAATCACTGATGATCAAATCCCATTCACTATCATCTAGCGCTTTCTGCATATCCACTGCCGTTTCAACACGATGTGCACTAACCTCGTAGCCTGCCCTAAAAAGCTCGGACAAAGTCAGTTCTACATCATCTTCTGAGTCTTCGACAAATAATATATTAAGAGATTGTTGATACATTGCTGAATTACACTCAAAAATCATGAACCAGTTGGTTTTATTATCCGTTTAACTATTTTATCTTAACGAGCTTACTATAAATCAATTTATTACCGACTTCATAGATAAGGCTCTGAAGGCAGTCTTATCTCGATCTCATACCATGCGAATAAGGGCACTTCTCTTTCTTTGCGTGCTATGACACACTACGGCTTTACTCACGTACAAACGGTTAATTGATATACAGCTATGCTTTTTGTTTTTTTTCATGTCATTGCACTTACTCTGTACACCCTACTATCGATTTACTTCATTAGAAAATTGATTAAACAGCAAGTGTGGCACACATCTTATCTTATCGCATTTACCGCTATTGCCGTCATATCGCACGGCATTGGTTTATACCTAGGAATGATAACGCAAACGGGTATAGATCTCTCTATCCACAACATGCTGTCGTTGGTCGTATTTAGTGTTAATAGCTTAGTGCTAATTAGCAGTCTACGCAAACCGTTACACAGCCTGCTAATATTACTATTACCCATTTCAACATTAACGCTATCAATGGCTATCTTACTTGATGTGAATGACTCGCTAAGCGAAGCGGCAAATACCACGTATGCACATTTACCTACCGGTATCGGTTTACATATATTACTGTCAGTGATTGCATACAGCCTACTATTAGCCGCTGTATTGCAGGCATTGTTGGTTAACTGGCAGAATGACCGTTTAAAAACCAAACACATTTCAGGTGTTATTAGACACCTTCCCGCTTTACAGACAATGGAAAAATTACTATTTGAATTTGTCTGGGTTGGTGTAATTCTATTAACGGTTGGACTTACTGTCGGCGCTTTTTATATTGACAATATGTTTGCTCAAAACCTTGCGCATAAAACCATTTTATCGGCTATCGCTTGGTTAATTTTTGTCATCTTACTCTGGGGAAGAGTTTTACGTGGCTGGAGAGGTACTTATGCCATTCGATGGGTTTTAGGTGGTTTTTGCGCGCTAATGCTGGCCTATTTTGGCAGTAAACTAGTACTTGAAGTGATTTTGGTATAAATTTATTGCTTTCAACATAAGAGAATTATAAATAAGTAATGGCTAACTTGACGAGCTATAAAGATATTATTGACCAATGCCATCTACGGGTATTGGATTCGCTGAAGACCTTGGACAACGAGCTAAGCAATAATATCGGCCGCGCGTTAGAACGTGAAATTGACAATACAGCAAGCCATAAGCAACATGCTATAGCACTTGATTCCGCTTTTATCTATAAAAAAAGCAAACACATCATCAACGAAAGCTTTTCTGAACAACTAAATTCTGGTTTTAAAAAATTCAAAACCAACGAATTAGATACCCAAGTTCGGGAAAACGAATTCCACAAAGAAGCATGGTCCTTAGTTGATGACGATGTCCTAGAAGAAACTATTTCTATACGCTCATTATCATCGGAAGCTAATCAATTACATAAAGATAAAATTTGGCAACTAGAGCAACGACTAACCTTTTTAAACAAAGGCTTGCCGATAAATGAATCTAGCAATCCAATGTCGCCTCTACAGTTTTTTTCTGCGTTAAGATTTGGCTTAAAAAAAGCCCCTATCGATATTTCTGGAAAAATCGTTTGCTATAAATCGTTATCTGAATGTTTAATTAAGAGATACGCAAACCTACTTAACATCGTCAATACTATCCTTATCCAAGAAGACATCTTACCTGGACTTAACTATGCTAACCAACATAGCTCTATTGCAGGTAATGAACCTCCTACACAGAAAAAAAATGAACTGCATACAGTAGAAGAAAAAGATAAAGTCTACCCTTTACCTGACGGTAGTGCAGAAACAAGTAACGATATCGTTCAAAACAATAATGGCGTCGAAAACGGTAATAGAAGTGAGCCCGTAGAATCCATATCAAACAATGACGTTCAAGATACGAATACAAGTGGTTCTTCACAAATACCCCTAGTCAATGCCATTCGCAACCTATTGCAACGCGCCAGAAAACTCAGCGATGAAGATGTTGCTGTACCTGTCCCCATTAATCATCAACAGCATACGACCGAGCAAATAGGTGAAAAGGTAGAACAGGCATTAACAGACGCAACAACAGAATCACTTACTAACACACCACTTAGTGACGCTACTACGACTTTAGGTATCGCTAGAGGCGAAACAGTTACGCCTGAGCCAGCAACACAACAACCCATAGATGATCGAACCCTAACTCAAGAACCCATTATTTTCG
>JBLHVA010000134.1:0-5563 GCA_047630005.1 Candidatus Endobugula sp.
GAATACCATCTATTTGATCAAATGTAGCATCTTCACCAATAGTGATGCCTGCCGTATTAACTACATCATAGTCATTATTAATCCAGAAACGGTAGGGTCTTTCGGCAGATGTCTTATCGCTTAATAGAGCTTCGTCATCTGTTACATCCGGGGGTGCATTAATATCCTCTACGGCAACACAATGTGAATAGATAGATTTTTTTAATGTATCACGATTAAATTCTAAACAACCATTACGGTTTAAATCCACTGCTGCCCCAAATTGTGAAAAACCAAATTCCCATAAAATATTCGCCGCATCGTTATTGGCATATAAACGGATCGTTAAAAAATCTTCGGGGCTTAACAGTGCTAAGTGATCAAGGTTTTCAAAACGGATGGGTTCGTCGCCGCCTACGGTAATTATCTGTTCATCTTCGCCAAAGGCTAACACCAATTCTCGTGGGCCATCGATGGGTGTGATTGCATCAAACCCATTACCAATTAAGGAGTACAGTACACTAATGTAGTCATCGCTACTGGAGACTAAAGGGTTGCCAGTATTGAGAATGTCAATCGCTTGCTGGTTGCCGTTAGCATCTTGTGTACCACGCACAATTTCTTGCTCTTGTAAGTCGTATTGGCTGAACTGATACTCTGGGCGGTATTGCCAGCTATAAGCCGGTAAGGGTTTTATAGGTTCGATGCCGGTGGTATCGGCGGCGTTTAGTAAACCCCGATAGCTGTTATATTCTTGCCAACTACGGTCTTCGTCGGGTAATGGCACTAAGAACGGCACTAATAAATTGGGGCGTTCGCTGTAAGGGGCCTCTGTACCGGTTACGTCAAAGCTCGGGCAACTGCTACCAGCCTCGCACTCTTGATCTTTAGCTTTACCAATGACATGCACATAAAAGTGCTCAGGCCTAGTGAGATTACTACCTACATTAATCACTTGGGTATTGCGCCCAGGGGCGATGGCAAATTCGGCAAGGTCGCTGCCCGACCCTCCGCCTTGTAAGGTATTCGCCGCAACCACAGTGGCTAAGCGCCCGGTTAGGCCGTATTGCTGGCCGTTGTCTAAGCCGAGTTCATCGGGTAGTGGCTGGCCCAGTTCGTCGAGCCATTCGGTGTAGATAATTACCGTGGTATCGCTGGTTAAGGCGGCGCCTTCGCTGCCAATGGTATTGGTGCGCGAATCCCCTGCGGTTAAACCTTGTTTAATATCGTAGTTACGCTCGGCCCATATTTTTAAGTTGGGTGGTGTGAGGGTGATGGGGGGTACGGTGACGCTCAATAAGCCGGTGGCGGGCCCATTAACAGAGTCGCCAGCGCTTGTAAGCTGTACTCGCGCCGTGCCCATATAACCCGTGGCGCGGTTGATGGCGACAATTTTGACAAATTCGCCCGAGCGCAGGTGGTCGGCTTCGCGTTGCTGGAAGGGTTTACTCAGTAGCGAGTCGCTGGCCCATTGCTCAAAACTGGCATCGCGGTTGGTCAAGACACCACTTGCGTTAAAACGGTTGGAGCTTATTTTTTTGAGGAAGGTATTACTTTAGTTGGGTGTCCATCTGCATTTGGCCCCCGCTATGATTCTGGATGATAATACATGTTTAGTCATAGTAGACTGTTAAAAGGTATGTCTACAATAGAAGCTGTATAGAAACTAATTCATATTTTTGGATATCTGCTTAAAACAGCTTGTACTGCTTTGGATGTAATTGAGGAGCGTCTATATCTCTGTTGGTGTTTAGCTTAAAATATTGAATACATCATTTATAGTAATGTCACCCAAGCCATTAAGTAAAATAGATACTATAAGAATAAGAATACACCAAAGACATAAGGTCTTATCAATAATAAATAAACTGCGTTTAATATCTATATTTTGTGGAAGTTGACCCGTTCCAAATGATAATTTCTTTTTTAATTTACCATGGTAATTGGTGTCTCCACCTAATTTAAGTTGTAAGGCCCCTGCTCCCGCTGTCATAACTACACCAGCATTTGGGCTTTCAAGTAGATGAGCCTGAGTTCTCCAGCATGTATAAGCCGAGTAAGAACGACCTAATAAAAGATAAGTGATGCCCACTAAACGACTGGGAATATAATTTAAGATGTCATCTATTCGAGCGGTAAAACGACCAAAGTATAAAAAACGATCCGTTTTATAGCCCCACATAGCGTCTAATGTATTTGCTAGGCGGTAAATGATAACGGCATAAGCTCCTCCGATTAGGTACCAAAATATCGGGGCAAAAATAGCATCATTCCCGTTTTCTAATACAGATTCAATAGTCGCCTTACGAATCTCTATTGGTTCAAGTTGATCTGTGTCACGACTGACAATCATTGAAACTTGAGTCCGTGCCTCGGTTGTATTGTTTTGAATTAAACAATTGAACACGGCTAGCGCATGTTGGCGCAAACTGGTGTAGCCAATGGCCAAGTACAACACAATAATATCTAGCCAAAAATAACCACTACTCCAAAGTGAAAATATTTTCGATACGATAAAAAACATAAAGATTGGAATAACAACAACAATTGACCATGCGAATACACCGAATAAAAGTTGTAGTACGATATGACGATTAGTGCGATTTAAGTGGTTTTCTACAGATGTTGCCAATAGCCCAAAACCGACTAAGGGATGCCAGCGCTTAGGCTCACCTAAAAGGCAATCTAACAATATGGATAAAATAATAGTAAGAGCAATAGTCATGATATTTTTAAGGTATACATTTTCAAGAAACAGTTATTAAAAGGTTTATGATTTTATTTTTCTTGCCAGAAATTTTCATAGACCATTTCTTCTAATGGCTTTTCTTTGGCCCATTTTTCTAAGACGAGCATAGGCTTTTCATAAAATGCATCAACATGACCAATGCATAAGATAGCTATTGGTAAGCTACCCTCAGGCATATTTAATAAGGTCATTAGTCTATTAGGGTCAAACAGAGAAACCCAACCCATGCCAATGCCCTCAGCTCTCGAGGCCAGCCACATGTTCTGAATTGCGCAAGATAATGAGGCCAAATCCATTTCTGGCAATGTTCTTCTTCCGAAAACATAGTGTTCACGCTTGTCAGGTAATGCGGCAACAACTAACTCTGCGCAGTCGAGAATACCTTCTACTTTTAATTTTAAAAAGTCTTTCTTCTGTTCGCCTAAAGCAACGGCTGTTAGTTGTCTTTCGTCATCTACTAAGTGAAAAATAGATTCGCGTACTTGCCGATCTGTAATCCGAATAAAACGCCAGGGTTGCATAAGGCCAACATTAGGTGCCATCTGCGCTGCCGATAAAATACGCTTAAATACATCCGTATCGACTGCTTGATTATTAAAGTGTCTCATATCTCGGCGTTCAGAGATTACTTTATAAATAGCCGCTTTTTCACTTTCAGTGTAACTGAAATTAGACATATACTTATCCTTATGCGTCGATAAATTACCGCCGACTAAACCAATCAAGTTTTTCTGATAACCGGACAACTTCGCCCACAATAAACAAAGAAGGAGAGCCAATGCTTTGTCGCTTTAATTCTTCAGGTAATTTTTTAAGATTCGATACCAGTACACGTTGATCACTCGTACTGCCCTTTTCTATTAATGCAACGGGCATCGTCTCAAGCATGCCATGCTCAATTAATGACTGGCATATGAACGTTAAGTTTTTTAAGCTCATATAAAAAACTAGGGTCTTTCGCGGTGCAATTAATTCTTGCCAGCATAGATCAATGCTACCGTTTTGCAATTGCCCAGTGACAAACTGTACCGACTGGGCATAGTCCCGATGTGTGAGAGGAATGCCGGCATAGGCAGAACAGCCAGAGGCAGCTGTAATGCCAGGCACTACTTGAAAAGGAATGTTCTCATCTATCAAGGATTCAATCTCTTCCCCACCACGTCCAAACATAAAGGGGTCACCACCTTTTAGGCGAACAACACGCTTGCCAAGTTTCGCGTGATCAACTAATAGCTGATTGATGCTAGCTTGCGGTACTGAATGATCGTCCCGTCGTTTGCCAACATACAATAATTCTGCATCAGGTTTAATCAGAGCCATCACATCGTCTGAAACTAATCGATCATATAATACAATATCCGCCTGCTTTAATAACCGAAAAGCTTTTAGCGTTAACAGCTCAGCATCCCCTGGGCCCGCACCCACTAAATAAACTTCGCCTTGAGGTATTGTTTTTGTATTTTTTATAAAATCGCGGGCAGACAAAGTGTTTTCTAGTATTTGTTCGGCCTTATCAGTATTTCCAGAAAAAATAGCCATGGCAATAGGGCCGCGTAACATGCTTTCCAAAAACAACACTCGATTTTTAGCATGAGGAATAATTGTTTTAATTCTATCTCGATATTTTCCAACAAAACGCGCTAATTTTGAATAGCTAGTAGGAATTAGTAACTCTATTTGCTCTTTTAATAAGCGTGTTAATACTGGTGATGACCCATTATTAGAAATTGCTATGGTTAAAGGGTCGCGGTCAACAATGGAAGGAAAGATAAAATCACAGAGAGATTGATCGCTGGCTACATTGATAGGTATGTTGTTTGCCTTGGCATATTGGCTAACGCGGATATTAACCTCAGAATCATCGGTAGCCGTTATGATAAGAAAATAGGTTTTTGTAATAAGTTGTTGGTCAAAAAACAATTCATAACATTCACCGCCATTGTCTTTAACTAACGAGCCCAAGTCTGCTGATATTGTCGGCGATATTACATCGATGATTGCCCCAGCCGACAATAAAGCCCTAGCCCTACGCGAGGCCACTTTGCCAGCACCGACAATCAAGCAATGTTTGTTTTGGAGTTGATAAAATAACGGGAAAAATTTCATAATGATACGTTAGTGTCAGAAAAAGATTGTGCGGCAGAATTAAAGGCGGCAAATACACGTTTTACGTGTGTTTGATTGCATTCATCAAGTAAGCCTATACGTAATAGTGCTTGCTTGTCGTTAATATTTTCGTCTATCTCAATAACGCGTAACAATATACCTAAGCGCGCAAAATGCTCTCTTAATGTCATCGCATAAAGATATGGCATTCTATAGGATAAGAATAAACAAGAATGATACTCTGATTGCGAATGACGACTGAGATTGCACATTACAGGCTTGCACAGTTTCTGCATGAATTTAGCATTAGATTTAATGTCTTTTTTTGCCTGAAGCTGCCAGGTTTCATCTTGTAAAGCCTTAATGGCAAGTGTTTGAGCTGGACCATTAATTTGCCACAAGCCAAGACGAGCTTGTAATGCAGACAATATATTTTCATTCGCAAAGCAATAGCCTAGTCGAATGCCTGCAAGGCCAAAAAATTTACCAAAAGAACGTAATACAATAATATTGTCTGGTAAGTTTTGGTCTAGAACACTTTGCTCTAGGGTTGTATCAATAAAGGCTTCATCGATAATTAAATAGGCCTGCGGCGCTAATTGCTGAGCCCAAGACAGCAGTTTTTGTTTTGCAAGTAATACACCCGTTGGATTATTAGGGTTAATAACCACTAAGTGTTGTTCAGGATTTTCACTCAGCGTGTTGTCAATAAAATCAATCTGCTCTTGT
>JBLHVA010000135.1:0-5549 GCA_047630005.1 Candidatus Endobugula sp.
CCAATTTCCACCCCTTTTACCGCATTAATACTCATTAAACCATGCGCTAAATCGGCATCCAAACGATCAAAGATGGGCTCCCCTAAGCCCGGAATCATACCGCTAGCCACGACAGATATTTTCGCACCTACAGAATCACCCGACTTGCGTAGCTCTTGCATATAAATTTCCATTGCTGGCACTTTATCGACATCGGGGCAAAAGAAAGGGTTGTTATGGACTTCATCCCAATCAAGCTGCTCTGCCTTAATAGGGCCTAGCTGAGAAAGATAACCGCGCACGTGAATACCGCAATGCTCTAGTAGATATTTTTTCGCAATCGCTCCAGCAGCAACACGCATTGCTGTCTCACGAGCAGACGAACGACCACCGCCTCGATAATCCCGTACGCCGTATTTTTGCATATAAGGATAATCCGCATGTGCCGGACGAAACTGATCTTTAATATTGCCGTAATCTTTTGAACGTTGGTCTGTATTTTCGATTAACAAACCAATCGGTGTTCCGGTGGTTTTACCTTCAAACACACCCGATAAAATCTTGACTTGATCAGGCTCTTTGCGCTGAGTTTCATAACGATTCTTACCCGGACGGCGACGATCAAGGTCACCTTGTAAGTCCGCTTCGGTTAGCGATAGCCCAGGAGGACAGCCATCAACGATACACCCTAGAGCAATCCCATGACTTTCACCAAAAGTGGTTGTGGTAAATAATTTTCCGAAACTGTTGCCTGACATAATATACTCAAAACCTTCTATCTATCTACTGATCCAACCGGCTAATATCACCCCCGACTTTGGGGAGGTAACGACCAAAAAAAGCATAATTATACGTGATTTATATAAAGTCTGCTTGATAGCTTAATAGCTCTTGTTTAGTGATGACGAACACACCGTGACCTCCAGACTCAAAACCCAACCACATAAAAGGCACGTTCGGAAAAGCTGCTTCTACGTTTTCCCAGCTATTGCCTACTTCCACAATCATCACGCCGTTGTCATTTAAATAGTTAGCGGCTTCTTTGAGCAAACGCCGAGTAATATCTAAACCATCATCGCCGGAACCTAAGGCAATCGCCGGTTCAGCTTGATATTCCGCAGGCATACTGTCGATATCGGCTTTATCTACATAAGGAGGGTTAGTCACAATCAAATCATAAGTGTTACCGGGCAAGCCGTTAAATACATCTGACTGAATTGCCGTCACACGATCTTGCACCTTATGATGCAGAATATTTTCTTGTGCGACTTGTAATGCTTCCGTCGAAATATCACTTATATCCACTAATGTATCGGGCATGTGTAACGCTGTCGCGATTCCTATACAACCACAGCCAGTGCACATATCTAGTACTTTTAAAGGCTGACCAACCGAGGCAGACAACCACGGTTGATATTGTTGAACAATCAACTCTGCAATAGGTGAACGTGGGACTAACACGTGCTCGTTAACCGTAAACGGATGCCCACAAAACCACGCCTCGCCCGTGATATATGCCGCTGGCACACGTTCAGTGACTCGACGTAGAAATAAATTATTCACTTGATCCCACTCAACTTCCGTGATCTTTTGCTCCAATACGCTCGCATCGGTATCAAAGGGTAAATCTAAAGCATAAAATGTCAGCCAAAACGCCTCATCTTCTGCATTATCGGTACCGTGACCAAAAAACAGTTCAGCTTTTTCAAATTGCTCTGCACCATACTGAATGCATTCGCCTATAGATCGGAGCGAAGATGCTGAGGGAGTATTCTTTGTCATATTTTTTGTGGCCTAATCATTACACTCTACAACTCTCTGACAACCTTCCGATAAGCTAACTAAGGCGCAGCTACAGGGTGATTAGTTCAAGAATTAAAAAGTGCAATACTGATATATCTATTATTGACGATCAACTGCTGTCGATAAAACTTCTAACTGCGTATATAAACGGCGATTGCCTCTCCTGACCGTGTAAATAGTCACATACGTTTCCAAACCAATGCGATACACACTCAAAGCTTGCGATATATTGGTGCCATATAATTGCTTAACGCCGAAGTGATCGTTCGCCCAATTGTTACTTTCACCACATTGGCGACCCATGCAACGGAATAATAACTCGCTGCGTGTTGGTAGCTGCTGAATATAATAATCAAATACTTCGTCTTCACGGTAATCTCTGGGCATTTCGATAGTATAGCGAAGCAGCTGCCCCGACTCGCGCTGCCATTTTTCTGGTATCCACCGGCCATTTGTCTTTTTGTATTTATCGAGCGCGACAATATAATCAGTATTCAACATATTCGATTGAGAAAATATTTGCGCTTGCGGGTGAAGTGAAAAAGCAAAAAATTGCGCTTTTAATGCATTAAGTTCGTTAGCAAAAACATTCTGCGAAAAAAACAGTGCAGATACGTACATTAGTACTATTATTCGTTTCATGAATTTTTTATTACCCTGTTCGTTATGCGGTTAACTTTATCGCGTCGTTAGCTTATACGTATAGTCTATAGAAAAACTATTTGCTACCTGGGGTAAATAAAAAGTGCTGTATTGTTTGAGCTACTGCTTCGGCGGATTTTTCCATATGTAGGAAGTGACCATCATCAAAATAATCAATTCGCGCTGATATTTCTTTCGCTAGCTGCTCACATTGTGAGATAAACTTAGGTGGCGATTGCTTGACTAAACCCTCTTCCCCCAGCAACAATAAACAGGGAACCGATGCACCCGATATTTGTTTCACGAACGCTTGCAACATATCGAATGACAATCCTACCGCAGACAGCGACCATAATTTACTATCCGCATGCCAATAAAACTGATGGTTAGACTCCGATAAACCACGTTGCGCTAACTGTTCTGCGGTTGCTTGTGTCACGGGAGCATAGCGACTCATACAGCGGGCAGCAATCGCTTCTTGTCTAGAGGAAAAATGTGTTGCTTTACGTTCTAAGCGATGGAATGTTTCCTCAATACTGCGCGTCATACGCTCAATAATGCCTCCATTTTCGACCAATGGAGGCATGATGGCATCGATCATAATAAGATGAGATATTCGCTTAGGGTAGGCCGCAGAACTCAAGAATGACATCATTGCGCCTCGAGAATGCCCTATTAGCGCAAATTGATTCCAGCCCATGTTATCGGCTATAGCATAAATAGCGGCGGTATCTGACCATAACGAATAATCATCTAACCCCATTTTATGGTCAGACAGGCCATGTCCCGATAGGTCTAACGCCAAACACTGAACACCTTCCAGTTGCGGAGCAAGGCGTGCGAAGCTACCACAATTATCTAGCCACCCATGAAGCGCAATAACAGGCAAGCCGCCGTCTTCACCCCACAATTGAGCCGCGTACGTAAAACCATTAAACGTAAAATTTTTTTCGATGGGTAAAAAAGTAGCCGGTAATGTAACGGCATCCGGCTTAATAGAAGAGTTAGACAATAGCTAATACTCGCAAATTAGAAGATAGATGAGAATTACTCTACAACAATTCTCATATGTCTAAGACAGAGGTTTTTTAAGAATGCACAGGCTGAATACTAGCAGGTTGATGGAGCCACTCAAGCTCACAACATCCATTCGCATATACTTTTGTTGTTAAGCAGGCTAAAGCACCTGTTCCCATACGGTAACGACCAGGCTCTAAACCAGCCAAACCATCGATCAATATACCTACTAAAGGCTGGTGACTCACTACCAGGATTGTCTCGTTACGGTGCGTTTCTAAAGCCGCTAATGTATCAGCAGGGTTACCATTAGGCGGTAAAAAAGACTGTGTAATAACGGCTTTGGAGAAATGTTGCGACAACAATTGCGCCGTTTGCTGTGCGCGAACATAGGGACTCGCCCATATGCTATCAACTCGACTCAACTCTGAGCCATAATCGACTAACATTTGCGCGATATCTTTTCGCCCCTGCGGTGTTAGCTCGCGCTTTGCATCGGTATCAGCATTAGGCTCTGCTTCACCGTGACGCATAATAAATACATTCACGTGATTACCCCTGTTGACTATCACAGTCCGTTTCTTCTACTTCAGGCCAGTCCTTAAAGGGAAAAGGTTTCTCTTCACTGTTATAAGTCAAATACTGTAGGATTTGAAATAAGTAAGTAGATAGCCCACCACCAAACATTCTTAACCTTGACTCTCTCTTACCGGTGATCAAAGCAAATAAGAATTGAATAATAATAAGCACAGCAACTACATAGCTAGCGACACAGGCAACGATTGCAAATAACACCATAAAAACAAAACGTAACCAATGTTCTGCTGACAATAAACGATCGCCCAACTCGCTTTTTTCAGCTGCTTTTTTTTCAGAGGCCACTTGTTCCGTAGAGGTAGTGCTCTCTACAATTTCTACGTCGACAATAGATGAATCTTTATTCATTAGAGATACCTTATATAGTAAATTGTTTTATCAACGCTAAACTGCTTATATAACAATTTAACGATGATGGCGAATGAATCAATCTTATTTTTTAAATTGCTTGGTTTCCACATTGCCGCGATAAATGACGCAGGACAACAACAATGTAAACCTAAATCACTAGTAGTGACCAGCAAGAGCGACGATTAAGCCAATAGCGCCGCCAAAAACACCACCCCAAACCACTAGCCAACCAAGATGGCTTCTGATCATCGTTTGAATAATTTCTTTTACTAATTCTGGCGTTAATTCATTGAGACGTTGCTCAATAATATCACTGACCTTATCCCGCATGCTACTAGCCACATTTGATTGCCCTAGTTGATCGCTCAATATAGCATTGAACTCATCACTCTGAGTAATTTCGCTAATAGTGACTTTCATTTTTTCAATAAAAGGTTCCTTTAGTGGTTTTAAGGCATCACTACCCCCTACCATGGCTAACATACTGCCAAAAGAAGAGCTCTCAATCACACTAATTAAGCTATCGAAGGCCGGAGCAAGGTCCGCTTTAGCAATAACAGGTGCCAAATCTACAGTAGTGACTCTAGTCGAACTGTCAGATAAAAAGCGATCAATATTCTCTTTGGTAAAAAACTGCTCCATCATTAGGTGGCGAATACCTAACTTAAAATCTTCAAACCGAGCAGGAATAACACCAGAGCCATAGAGACCGGGGACCTTTTCAAACAACATATGTACGGCCAACCAATTAGTAATGGCGCCCGACAGTGCAAACAAACCTATGGTAAAAATCAAATGTTGATTCAAGAAGTAGCCGACGACAATACAAATCAAAGCAATAACGTTAGTCACGATACTTTTATTTACGGTGAATTTATTTACGGTGGATTTATTTACAATAGATTTATTCACAGTTCTTTTTTCCAGTGCATTTCATATATTTTTACGTTCTTTTATGTGGCTATATCTTATTATGCTTAGTTATTCGAATAATTATTTTATGCTCTAGGTTATGCGTCCGTTATCCTCCGGTGAAATTGACATCGTCGCTATGATCACTCGACATCAATTGCATAATAATACTATCCACGGATTGCTGGTCAAACATTAGTGCGTATAAGGCCGAAGCGAGTGGCATGTATATTTGCATATCGTCAGCT
>JBLHVA010000136.1:0-5315 GCA_047630005.1 Candidatus Endobugula sp.
TGCCGGTGCCTTTTTATATGCTATTACTCACGGTTATAACTACACACAAGCAGGCGAATTAGCCAGCGCGGCTTCTGCACAAGTGGTTAGTCAGTACGGGCCTCGTTTACGAGCGGAGCAGCACGAAGCTATATTGAAGAGTGTTTTTGGGTAACTAAAAAAGCAACACTAGTCTTACTATCGCCTAAATTTTTACTTTAAGCGATAGTAAGACACACTTTATATTTGCTTAACAAACATATTTTTAGGATCAAGAATCACATCCAGTTGATCACGCTTAAGTAGCCCTTCACTTTCAACCAATTCCACAATGCTACGATTTTCCGCTAAGGCTTGCTTCGCAATACGTGATGAATTTTCATAACCTATAAACGGATTCAGTGCGGTAATAATACCAATACTATTTTCTACCATACTTCGGCAATGTTCCGCATTGGCAGTAATCCCGTCAATACAGCGTGTCTCCAACATCGTCATGGCTCGTGTCATTAAACGAATAGACTCTAACGTATTGTAAGTAATCAACGGTTCCATCGCATTTAATTGCAGCTGGCCAGCTTCCGCCGCCATACCAATAGTCACGTCGCTACCCATCACTTGATAAGCCACTTGGCTCATAGCCTCGGGGATCACAGGATTAATTTTACCCGGCATAATCGAACTACCCGGTTGCTGTGCAGGAAGGTTTATTTCATTTAAACCCGCTCTTGGCCCCATACTTAATAGGCGTAAATCGTTAGATATTTTCGATAGTTTAATGGCAAGACGTTTTAGCAGACTCGAAAATAAAACGAAGGCACCCATGTCGGAACTGGCTTCAATCAAATCCTTCGCCTGAACAAAATTAAACCCTGATAACTTGGCTAATTCCGCAATCGCTTTTTTACCATAACGCGGGTCTGCATTAATACCGGTACCAATTGCGGTGCCACCTAAATTAAGTTCTAACATTTTATCTGACAAGCTGGAGATCAATAAGACATCCTCTTCTAGATTCGTCGCCCATGAAGCGAACTCTTGCCCCAAAGTCATTGGCACCGCATCCTGTAATTGCGTGCGCCCCATTTTAATTACATCTTTAAATTCTTCCGCTTTACGGGAGAACGCACTCTTTAGGGATTTGAGCGCATCAACTAATTCACCGTGACTCAATAAAATACCTAAGCGAACCGCCGTAGGGTAAGCATCGTTTGTTGACTGAGAAAGGTTAACGTCATTGTTTGGGTGCAAGGCCTTATAGTTACCTAGCGGCTCCCCCATATATTGTAGCGCTATATTGGTAATAACCTCGTTAGCATTCATATTGGTAGAAGTCCCTGCCCCACCTTGAATCATATCAACGATAAACGCATCGTGATATTGGTCATTAATAATATCTTCGCAAGCTCGGATAATAACATCTGCCTTTTCTTGCGAAAGATTTCCGAGTTCAGCATTCGCTTTTGCAGCGGCCATTTTCACCATCGCCAAGGCACGAACGAATTCAGGAAAATGATTAAGCGGCACGCCGGTTAAATTAAAGTTCTGTGTCGCACGCCATGTTTGAATACCATAGAGTGCTTGTTTAGGAATTCCCGCCTCACCGAGCAAATCTTTTTCTATACGAACTTCTGTAGACGCATCAACAGCGTTAGACAACATGGCTCACCTCAACAATAAATGACTAAAAAAGTTTCTACGTTTCACAAACACTAACTTTACAGTCCTCACGTAGTGCTACACACAAACGCTATAAAAAAGTAAAAAGCGAATAAAAAAACAAGAAAACAAAGAGTAAAAGTTATCAAAAACACGAAAAAATAGTGATGTGTACTTTTGTCAGTATAGAAACATAAACAAAAAACAAAATCAAAAACCAATGATCCTATCTTGAAAACAAAAAAACCGATCATACTTAATCAATAAGCAAGGTAGCCCGATTCTACTTGCTTGCGGGATGTCTCAAAGAGAACCCCATCATTATTCATTATATTGCTTATCACTTGAGGATATACAGATGACTAGAATAGACTTAACTCCCCTTTACCGTTCCAGCGTCGGCTTTGATCGTTTTGGCTCGTTGTTAGATGCCGCGTTTCAAACTGAGAAAACAGCTGGAGGTACCCACCCTTATAACATCGAAGCGCTTGAAGAAATCGCTATGGTATTACGCTCGCAGTAGCTGGTTTCAAAGAAGCAGATATCGATATCGAAACCGAGAATGGTGTATTAACCATACGTGGCAATCAAGAGCAGGAAGACGGCCGCAACTCTCTACATCAAAGTATTGCCAGACGTGCTTGCGAACGAAAGTTTACGCTTGCAGATCATGTAGAAGTCACCGATGCACAACTGACTGACGGCTTACTGAATATCACTTTAATCCGAGAGACTCCCGAAGCGATGAAACCAAAAAGCATTGCGATTAACGGAAAGGTAACAAACACACTCGAAAATAACGTTTCGGAGAAAAAGAACCGGACAAAAAAGCCAACGTCATACGTTGGCTTTTTTAATTCACGGTGATTCTATATTTACGCTTTACTGTTAACGACTAGCCGACGCTAAACCAATGCCAAAGAATACAAAAGTGCCGCCACCCATTCGGTTCATTAACCGACTAGCCTTTTCTGACGACAACCAAAACCGCATAGACTTCGCAAGGTAAGCATAAACTAAGTGAATAACCAAGACGAGTAAACTATAGGTCACCACCAGTAAAAAAAATTGCTGAGCATATTCACCATCAAAGTTAACAAACTGAGGAAAGATCGACATAAAAAAGAATACTGCTTTAGGGTTGGTTAACTGCATGGTAAAACCTTCAGCAAACTGGCGTAATGTGCTTTTTGTGGTGATCACACTATTAGCTAAAGTAGTCACTGGCGAACGCCATAGCTTTATTCCCATATAAATCAAATACGCTGCACCGATATATTTCATCAGCGTAAAAGCCAATGTCGATGTCGCTAAAAGAACACCCAAGCTGGTCGCCGAGACACCCGCAACAACAAAACTCCCCAGTGCTATCCCCATAATACCGCCAATACTGCCCATCGTACCGTAACGAATCGCATTACTTAAGGTAAGCAGCACTCCGGGGCCGGGGCTGAGTATTGTGATGGCTGCGACGATAATAAATAATAGATAGTTTTCCATATGGCCTTCCACATAAGATATAAAACACTAAACAAGACCCATGATAATAACTCATCATGGGCCTGAGTACACTACCGCACGATTACCGGCTATTAGGTATCGGTTTTAGAACACCACCCCAAAAAAAAGCCACGTATCATTATAAGCAGTCTTGCTTTACAAAAAAAAGATACTAGAGAATATATTTATTTGGCCGATAGCTTAATATCGATCTCAAATAACAGCCTGACTTTTATGTATATAAACAATAATCACATCAACAGCGGCACGCCGACCTTATCCAGTTCTGCCGTTAACACATCCTCTAAGATGTTAAACGATGCTGGCAATACAGCGGGTAAGAGCAGTGATAACACTTTATTATCAACAGAAACGGTTGCCCCTTCTAAAAAGAGTGAAGAGTCATCCAGCCAGCATCGTCAGTCGTCAGCGTATTTATTAAGTATTGGCACTCAAGAACAGCAAACATCGTTAACTTACAACGCAAATTCCCAATATAGCTTAACCACATCCAGCTCTTCCACTACCACCATTACCGCCAGCGCAGCCGTGAGAGAAGCGCCACCATTATTGGATGGCGCACGGAATATATTAAGTTTTATCGAGCAGCGAGTGGCCAGCGAACACGCATCAGGAGCCACTCTTGAAACACTAGATACCTTGCTGCAACAAGGCTTAGCAGGGTTTGTTCAAGGCTATGATGAGGCTAGAGCTATATTAGGCGAGCAAGAATCGCTCAACGGTACGGTTGACGATTCCATCTCGCTACTTTATCAGCAAGTGGTTGATGGCATTGCTGATTTACGTCACAGCTATTTAGGTGAAGTACCATTAGATAAAGAAGGGGCCGTTACACCGCAAGAAACAACATCAACTATTACTAGCGGCCCAGTCGTATCGAACACTCCACCAGCGAGCAATAGCCTCTCGACTCTTACCGATCCCATTAGTAGTTTACTGGATCAATTAAGTGGGCCACAAGATGCCAAAATTCTTACATTACTAGATTCATTGGAAACAATAGATAACGTGAAAGAGTATGCAGCTGAGTACGCCGAGACCCAGCAGTTTACGTTTAACCTAACCACCGCCGATGGCGACACGGTGACGATTAACGCAAACCGTTCAGCTAGCGCTTCTGCGTATAGCCATCAAGGCGAACAAAAACGTCTAGATATGACACAAGAAAGCCAACAACAACAATTTTCGTTGTCGGTTGACGGAGACTTGGATGACGGAGAAATAGAAGCAATCAATCATTTGATGCAACAAGTGATGTCGTTATCCGAGCAGTTCTATAACGGTGACATTGGCGAAGCTTATCAAGCCGCCTTAGACATGGATTATGACAGCACCGAAATCACTTCTTATGCATTACAACTCAAACAAACTGAAAGCTACGAAGTCGCCGCCATTTATGAAGAAATAGCCCCGAGTGCTTTTTCCCCATCAGCTGATTTACACAGTGTATTCGAAAAAATAGGTGACTATACTCAGCAAGTGCTACAAGAAATTTTAGATACCGATCAGAACAGTCATTATGCACAGATGATTGAAACGATTTCACTACAACTAGATCAACAGTTAGACCAACAACTCGAAGCATCTAGCGATGCTTATCGATTTAGTGACAGTATTGCAGCCATGACGAAAACACTGACATAAACAATACACTTACTTTTGCAGCCACGCTTCTAGATGATTACTTAACATAAAAAAGGGCGCTCAGAGAACGCCCCTTAGATTTTTACTAAGCCATATTCACATCAGCTCGATAGCTTCACAGCGGACAATACGTATGAGGTATCGATAGGCTATTTCACTTCTTTCCTAAAGGTGCATTTTTAGCCAACGACGCGTTAAGAATCAAGTAACCAAAGATACCTGACAACAACGATCCTACAATAATACCAATGCGTTCATCGAATAACTTTTCGGCGCCACCAAAAGCCAGCGATCCAATAAATAAGCTCATGGTAAAGCCAATACCACACAAGGCTGAAGTACCATATAAACTGCCCCAATTCATACCGTTAGGTAACTTGGCAATATTCAGCTTAATAAACAGCCAACATATACCAAAAATACCTACTTGCTTACCTACGAACAAACCAAGAGCAATACCCACTGGAACATCGTGGAATAACTGATCGGCTCCCATGCCGGTGAAATTTATA
>JBLHVA010000137.1:0-5301 GCA_047630005.1 Candidatus Endobugula sp.
CGCCCCTTAAATCAACAGAGTGACTAGAAAAAAATGATTAGCGTCCGTGCTATGTATTTTGCTTTTACAAAATACGCTACCTACAATAAGCCGATAAATATATATTGTCTGTAAGAAAATGCTGAAGTTCTTGCCAGCCTTTGCTTACAAACTATTTACCTGTTTACCTGCTTACCTGCGAACGATTACAGATACTGCGTCAACTTCTTCACTAGCATCGCAATTTCCACATCACCTTTATCGCTATAATGCTGCTTGATCAAACCTGACAACTCTTGAGAAAACACTGAATGATCAACCTCAGAAACAGCTACCGAATCTAATATGTGGCTTACCATGCCAGCACCGACCGTAATATTACTCAGACGATCAATAATGATAAAGGCACCAGTCGCACGGTTATACTGATAAGGGTCAATTACCACCGATTGATTGAGTGTAATGTCAGCCAAACCGATATCGTTTAGCTCTAACATATTTTTGTCATTATGCGCTTGCGTATTCACATCAATCTGATGAATGACTTTATCGACGTTACCTATGGTCAATTTAGTACCAAACTTGAAAAAGTACTCCGACTTTTCAGTCAGCGCCGCTTCCGACATCCACACAATGTGTGCCTGCAGGTGGTTAGTTTGAGCCGTTTGATCATCAATAGCGACAATCATATCGCCGCGACTCACGTCAATTTCATCTTCTAGGGTTAAAGTAACTGCCTGTCCAACAAATGCCGAAGGCAGATTGCCATCATAAGTTACGATACTTTCTACCTTGCTGGTTTTACCAGAAGGTAAGGCACGCACAGCGTCGCCCACACTAATTTCACCAGAAGCAATGGTGCCGCAAAAGCCGCGAAAGTCTAAGTTTGGACGATTCACATACTGAACAGGAAAGCGGAAATTAGCGATGTTTTTATCGCCTGCAATTTCCACATGCTCTAATATCTCCATTAACGACTGCCCTTGATACCAAGGTGAACGCTCGCTTTTATTAACGATATTATCGCCATCTAGCGCCGACATAGGCACATAGTAAATGTCATTATCTAAATCTAATTTTTTCGCTAGAGCTGCATATTCTGTTTGAATTTCATTGAACTTTTCTTCGCTAAAATCCATTAAGTCCATTTTGTTAATGGCAACAACAATGTGCTTAATACCCAACAAAGAGGCGATATAACTGTGGCGACGTGTTTGTGTTTGCACACCATAACGCGCATCAATTAAGATAACCGCCAAATCACAAGTGGATGCACCCGTCGCCATATTACGCGTGTATTGCTCATGCCCTGGCGTATCCGCAATAATAAATTTACGTTTGGCGGTAGAAAAATAGCGATACGCTACGTCGATAGTAATACCTTGCTCGCGCTCAGCCTGCAGACCATCGACCAATAAAGCTAAATCAATTTTTTCGCCGGTTGTACCGTGCTTTGCCGAATCTGACTCGATAGCCGCTAACTGATCTTCATAAATCATTTTCGAATCATGTAGCAAACGACCAATTAAGGTGCTCTTGCCATCATCGACACTACCGCAAGTAATAAAACGCAGTAATTCTTTTTGTTCGTGCTGCGCAAGATAAGCATTAATATCTTCTGCTATTAATTCTGACTGATGCGACATTAGAAATACCCCTCTTGTTTTTTCTTTTCCATCGAACCCGAACTATCGTGATCGATCACTCGACCCTGTCGTTCTGATGTGGTTGTTAGTAGCATTTCTTGTATGATTTCTGGCAAGGTCGTCGCTTCAGACTCCACACCACCCGTTAATGGGTAGCAGCCTAAGGTTCTAAAACGTACCATTTTTTCCTGCACTTCTTCGCCGTCTTCTAATGGCATACGATCATCGTCGATCATAATTAACGTGCCGTCACGCTCAACGACAGGGCGCTTAGCGGCAAAATATAAAGGTACTAACGGGATACTTTCCAAGTAAATATATTGCCAGATATCTAGCTCCGTCCAATTCGACAATGGAAATACGCGGATACTTTCACCTTTATCAACTCGGCTGTTATAGATATTCCATAGCTCTGGACGTTGATTTTTAGGGTCCCAGCGATGCTTTTTATCACGGAAAGAATATACACGTTCTTTTGCACGGGATTTTTCTTCGTCACGTCTTGCGCCACCAAAAGCCGCATCAAAACCATATTTATCTAACGCCTGCTTTAGCGCTTGGGTTTTCATGATGTCCGTATGCTTGGCACTGCCGTGGGTAAACGGCCCTACACCTTGATCAATACCGTCTTGGTTACTATGAACAATAAGCTCCAAACCGAGATTTTTAACGTGGATATCACGAAACTTAATCATCTCTTTAAATTTCCACTTGGTATCGACATGCATCAATGGAAATGGCGGTTTACCCGGCGCAAAGGCTTTCATGGCGAGGTGCAACATCACAGCAGAATCTTTACCAACCGAGTACAACATCACCGGATTATCAAATTCAGCGGCGACTTCACGAATAATGTGAATGCTTTCCGCTTCTAACTGTTTAAGGTGGGTTAACGAGTAATCTTTGCTCATAGTCAATCCAAAGGAATTTAAAAAATCTAAAAAAGGTTAAGTGAACGTGTCAAAGGCTATATCGCTTATAGCCAATTTGACCAGACGCGCGCATTATAGAGAGTTATTCACTGAATATTAAACAACTTGTTCTTCTATGCTTATTCCTACTTGTTTTGCTAACGAGGAAAAACCTGGAAAAGACGTCGCAACATGACCGCAGTTATTAACCACGATCGTATCGCTTGCTCTAAGCGCCGCAACTGAAAATGACATGGCGATGCGGTGATCGTCATGGGTTTCTACTTGCCCACCGCCAATTTCACCGCCTTTAATAATCATCCCATCAGGTGTAGGTGTTGCATCAACGCCCAGTATTTTCAATCCATCCGCCATCACTTGAATACGATCGCACTCCTTGACCCGTAATTCTTCTGCGCCAGTCAACACTGTTGTACCTTCTGCGCAAGCAGCCGCAACAAATAGTACGGGGAACTCATCAATAGCTAAAGGAACATATTCTTCAGGCACATTAATGCCTTTTAAGCCCGCATAACGCACACGAATATCCGCTACTGGCTCGCCACCCACTTCACGCTGATTGGATAAGGTAATATCTGCTCCCATTAAACGAAGAATCGAAATAATGCCATCGCGGGTAGGATTCACACCCACGTGCTGCAAGGTAATATCTGAATCAGGGGCTATAGACGCGGCCACCATAAAAAAGGCGGCTGAAGAAATATCTGCAGGCACATCAATATTGGTGGCGGTTAGTTTTCCACCGCCAACTAAACTCGCTTTATTGCCTTCGGTTTTCACATTGTAGCCAAAACCACGCAGCATACGTTCAGTATGATCACGTGTTGGCGCAGGCTCAATAGTCGACGTTTCACCTTCAGCATACAAGCCTGCTAGCAACACACAAGATTTCACTTGGGCACTTGCCATTGGCATCACATAATTTATCGCATTCACTTTACCGTTTGCCTTAACGGTAACCGGTGGCCGACCTTCAGCAGCAGTTTCAACCACCACCCCCATCTCACGCAAAGGATTCGCAACACGGTTCATTGGTCGCGAAGTTAACGACGCATCACCCGTTAAGGTAAATTCAAAATTTTGCCCTGCAAGAAAACCCATCAATAAACGCATGGCCGTACCCGCATTACCTACATTTAAAGGCTTTTTAGGTGCAGTTAAGCCATTAAGACCAACGCCATGAATTATCACTTTACCGTTAACAGGGCCTTCAATATGAACACCCATATCACGAAAGGCTTGCAGGGTTGCCAAGGCATCTTCCCCTTCTAAAAAGCCACTTACTTCGGTTACACCTTCGGCCACTGAACCCAGCATAATAGAACGGTGAGACATCGACTTATCACCCGGCACTCTAAAAGAGCCCGACAAACAACCTCCTGGTTGCACAACATAACGTAACGTAGGCGCTACAACATTTTTTGAAGACATAATGACTGACTTGTCCTTGCTAATAAATTAAGAGATATAAAAGGGTAAATGATAAACCAGTGGCGCTGGCTATTCTGCAAGCTTACTGTCAATTTCTTCTCCGCAAGCCCCTTCACCACAAGGAGATACGAATTGATCTCGCGCCTGTTTTGCTCGAGTAAAAGTGGTAAGTAAGTAGTCGCTATCACCTGACTCTATCGCTTGGCGCAATTGAGTTAAGTTCTGCTGAAATAGATTGATCGCTTGCACCACTTCATCGCGATTGGCCTGCATAATATCGTGCCACATACGCGGATCACTGCTGGCAATTCGCGTAAAATCTCGAAAACCACCTGCGGCATAACGAAAAATATTTTCATTCTCAGCATCATTCGCTAAGGTATCCACTAGAGAATAAGCGATAACATGAGGCAAGTGACTAGTCGCTGCCAGTACCGAATCATGTTCTTCTACCGACATGGTCAGCACTTCTGCTTGCACTATTTCCCACATCGAAACTATTCGTGCAATATGTTTATCGCTCGTTTCAGGGAGTGGCGTTAATATGACACGATGATTAATGTATAAATCGGGATTTGCAGCTGTCACGCCACTTTTTTCTGAGCCTGCAATAGGGTGACCGGGAACAAATTGTGGAGGAATAACACCAAAAACTGATTTCACAGAATTAACCACACTACCTTTGACACTGGCGCCATCCGTAATGGTTACTGCGGGAGAAACACAATTCCGAATATCTATTAAGGTATTTTCGACAGATAACGTAGGAACGGCAATAAAAATAATATCACCTTCGCCTAACTCACCTGAGATATCTGATAACGATAAAACAGCACGATCTACCACGCCATTACATAGCGCAATATCTGCTGTTTCTTGGCGGCGCACAACACCAATCACTTCATCACAAGCACCCGCTTTACGCAGTGCTGCCGCTAAACTGCCGCCAATAAGACCTAGCCCAATCACCACACACTTATTGATTTTGACAGGAACAGAAATAGACATCGCCCTACAGTACACCGACCGGATATGAACCCAAAATTTTCAAATCTGCCGCTTTCTCGCCCACCTCTTTTAGCGCAAGCTGAACACTTTCGCTCGATTGATGGCCATTAAAATCAATAAAAAACACATAAGTCCACACACCTGAACGTGATGGACGTGTTTCAATGCGAGTAAGATCTATCGACGCGCGATAAAAAGGCTCTAACAGATGATATAACGCACCCGACTCATTACGTGTAGAAACGACAATAGAGGTTTTATCCACGCCACTAGGCGGCACTTGCTGCGTACCAATGATGAGAAAG
>JBLHVA010000138.1:0-5257 GCA_047630005.1 Candidatus Endobugula sp.
CTATTTATTATTGGGCTAATAAGTTTACCGTTATTGTTATTGCCAACAAAAGTTGCGGCACCTATTGTTTTGTTGTGGAATCGTTTTGTGTTGTTTTGGTTGAGTGTGTGTTGCGGTATACGCTATCAAGTGATTGGCGATTTAAGCACGATCCCTCGCCCTTGTGTCGTTGTGGCGAATCACCAAAGTCCATGGGAAACCATCTTTTTACAGTTACACTTTTACCCTTTAACTACAGTATTAAAACGTGAATTATTACGCATTCCATTTTTTGGTTGGGGGATGCGCATTTTACGGCCCATCGCCATAGATCGTTCTAACCCCATGCAAGCGCTTAAACAAATAAAGCGCGTAGGTATCGAACGTTTACATGAAGGTCAGAGCGTATTAATTTTCCCCGAGGGCACGCGACAAGCTGTTAACAAATTAGGCGGTTTTGCTCGCAGCGGCGCCGACATTGCAAAATCAGCGAATATGCCAATAGTGGCCATTGCACATAATGCAGGATGTTATTGGGTGAATAAAAAAATAGTGAAAACACCGGGTACAGTGACAGTTTATGTGAGTGATATCATCACCGTTGACGATAAAAATACTAAAGAAGTCATGCAAAATATTCAACAATGGATAGAGGATAAGTTAACATGATTACCATTTTTACCACCGGCGGTACATTCGATAAAGTCTATTTTGACGCAAACAGTAAATTCCATATTGGCGAATCACAGGTGGAACCCATTCTAAAAGAAAGTAATGCAACACTCGACTATACCGTTGAACCGTTGTTACGCAAAGATAGCTTAGAAATAACAGAAGAAGATCGGCAATTATTATGTGAGCGTGTAAAAGCCTCGACGGCCCGGCATATTATTATTACCCACGGTACAGATACCATGAGCCATACGGCGAAGGCATTAGCTGCTCACGGTATTGATGGTAAAACAGTGGTGTTGGTAGGGGCGATGCAACCAGCGCGTATGCGTGTAACTGACGCGCCTTTTAATTTAGGCTTTGCTTGTGCTGCCGTACAGTTGCTGCCATCAAATATTTATATCGCTATGTGTGGCCAAGTGTTTCAACATAACGATGTGAAGAAAAACCTCGAAGCCGGTCGTTTTGAAACGGAAAGTTAGTCCGCAATTTAGCGGCGAGCTTCTAAATAATAACTATAAAAAGTAAGTGCGTAGGGATTAACGTTAGAGGCTAGCGTTCTGAGCTTCGAGTAATAAGCATTTAACATAGAGAAATACTTAATGATCAGAGTCGTTTTTAATCGTAAAGGTGGTGTGGGAAAATCGTCTATCGCTTGTAACTTGGCCGCCGTGGCGGCGAGTCAAGGACAGGCTACCTTGCTGGTTGATTTAGATTCACAAGCGAACTCAACTTTTTATTTAGGTCATGATGCTAAAGACGATGTGGTAGGAATGGCGGAGTTTTTTGAATCGACTATTAGCTATAAATATCGTGACCTACCTGCTAGCAGTTTTGTAAGAAAAACACCCTTTGAAAACTTGTCGCTTATTTCTGCCTCGGCACATTTAGCAGATATAGAGCAAAAATTAGAATCACGACATAAAATATATAAACTAAAAGAATTTTTATCGTCCTTGTCTGATCAATATGACAATATTTTTATTGATACCCCGCCGGCATTAAATTTTTATAGTTTGTCAGCGCTTATTGCAGCAGATCGGTGTTTGATTCCTTTCGACTGCGATGCGTTTTCAAGGGATGCGTTACTGGATTTATTGGTGTCGCTGGACGATGTAAAAGAAGATCATAACGAAAGTCTTGAAATTGAGGGGGTGGTGATTAATCAGTTTATTACTCGAGCCAAAGTGCCTCAGGCAGCAGTGGATGAATTGAAAAAGGCGCAACTGCCAATTATTGAACCCTATATTTCCAGCTCGGTAAAGATGAAGGAATCCCATATGTTAAGAAAACCGTTAGTATTCCTTGAGCCAAAGCACAAGTTGAGCCAGCAATTTGTAGACATATACAACAGCTTTTCTTAGTGTGCATCATGGCTTTTGGCCTTATAGCGCATTCTTCCCAAGTTATCAGTGTCTCAAGCCAATTTTTATTAAAAAATAAAGAGCCTAGGCTTTTACTGTCTATACTTATTTTGAGACCTTTGCACGGAAGATGATTTTTTTCTCAGGCACCAAAAGTAGGTGCTTCTAAGTGAGGCATACCCCAAGGGCACGTAGAAAACGCACGGAAAGAGGGAGTTTATACATATAAATGACCGATTGAGTACGTTTTTCCTCGGTGCCCCTCGTGGGGTAAACGCCGCATGAGAGCAAAATAGCTTTCGTGCAAAAGTCTCGTTTTCATTGACTGACCAATAAGGAGAGACGCAGTGACCCAAGCACATGTAGAAGTACAGCCTGAAGATTTTATGAAAATAGGTGGGGATAAGCCGCCACACCTACTCATTGAACAAACCTTAATTGCTTTAGGGCGTGAGTCAGGTAGTGGTGGAGCGTTTAAAAAAGAAGCATTAAAACTTGCCGGCTGGACGGGAAGTTCATTAACTACCTATGCGTCTCGCGCAAATGTAGCGGCATCGGCATTTAATCGTATTCGTGAGGTGCTAGCTGAAGGTATTGGTACAGCAGAGGAGTTGAAGCAAAAGCTGCAAAGGCCAGACGTAAGTTAATAGCGAAGTCAGAGCCAACTTTTTACCTCACGTAAGCGGTAAAAGCTAGCTTAGAGAGGTGGGCGTTTAGCAAAGTTAACTCTGATAGCTTGATCAGGCGGTATTTACCAGCTACCGGTGTTTTCCATCGATATCCAAGGCTCTTCAGGCGATAAATTGCCGCCCTTTTGCAGCAATTCTATAGAGACGCCGTCTGGCGATTTAATAAAGGCCATGTGCCCATCTCTTGGCGGCCTGAGAATGGTAACCCCTTTGCTTATTAAGGCGTGGCACGTGGTGTAAATGTCATCGACACGGTAGGCTAAATGACCAAAGTTGCGTCCATCGGTGTAATTTTCACTTTCCTCCCCTTCAGTTGGCCAGTTATACGTGAGCTCGATAAGAGGGGCCTTATCTTGCTTGGCGCGCTCTACATCATCAGGCGCAGCAAGAAATATCAGCGTAAATCGCCCTTTTTCACTATCGTAACGATTGACCTCCACTAAGCCTAGCGCGTCACAATAAAAATTAAGAGAGAGGTTTAAGTCTTTTACACGAACCATAGTGTGTAAATATTGCATGTTTTTTCCTTTGCAAAAAATGTGTTTTATAAAAAAGTATCTTTAAGTACTACGTAGTTATTCGCAGAATAAGTGAAATAGGCCTTTTCGTTTTCTTTTAATGGGCGAATTTGTTTGCAAGGGCTACCCATATACATATAACCGCCAGCTAATACTTTACCTGGAGGTACGAGTGTACCCGCACCAATAACTACATCGTCTTCTATAATCGCGCCATCTAAGACAATAGAGCCAATGCCGATTAATACACGATTACCAATAGTGCAGCCATGTAAGTTAACCGAATGACCAATCGTCACATCGTCACCGATGATGAGCGGCCAGCCAGCTTCGTTAAACTGTCCGGCGTGGGTAATGTGTAAAATAGCACCGTCTTGCACGCTAGTGCGATCGCCAATACGGATTTTATGCATATCGCCACGTATCACGGCACAAGGCCATACCGAGCAATGATCCCCCAGCACTACGTCGCCAATCACTACAGCAGCAGGGTCAACATAAACCCGTTCACCCATCACCGGCGTATGATTCTTATATGGACGAATAGCTTGATGATGGGTAGAGCTGGCAGCGGATGTCGTCGCTGTAGTATCAGCATTGGTGTCGGGTATAGTTTGAGTCATGCAAAAGCCCTGTATTGAAATGAATGAGAAGGTCATTAAGGCTAGCCAATTTTAGCCTGTACCCACTAAATACTTGGAAACAACAAATGATGCCCCCATCTAGAGAGCATCTGATTAGCGACATCATAACCTAGCACTCCTAGAGTATAAACGTTGCGTTATAGTAACGTTATAGCAATAACGGATTGCTGGCACGATGATTTTTAACGGTAATAGAAGGTAATAAGACAGAAAAAATATGATGAATAATCCCCTGATGCAAGAGCATACTCTCCCACCATTTAGTCAAATACAAACCGACCATATCGAGGCAGCAGTACAAGCGCGTATTGATCATGTGTTGATGGTATTAGAAAAACAGCTAGCCGTTATTGATAAAGGTGAAGAGCCTTCATGGGATAACTTAGTTGCGCCGGTGGAAGAAGCGGCAGATTTATTAGAGCAAACATGGTCGCCGATTAGCCATCTAAATGGTGTAAAAAACAGTGATGAATTACGTATAGTATATGAAAAATGTATTGCCAAACTGACTGAGTTCGGCACACAAATAGATCAACATGAACCCTTGTATCGTGCGTATAAAAATCTGAGTGAAAGTGACCGTTGCGCTGAATTAAGTGTTCCTCAGCGTGCAGTGATTGATCAGGCACTGCGTGACTTTAATTTAGCCGGGGTTGGTTTGTCAGATGAAAAAAAACAACGCTACGGTGAGATCAAAAAACAATTGTCGGCCTTATCCAATCAATTTTCTAATAACGTGTTGGATGCCACACAAGCATGGCACTTACAGTTTGATCATGCGGATGCATTAGCCGGATTATCGCAAATGGCGATTGCGGCAGCAGAACAAACAGCACAGCAAAAATCTGTCTCAGGATATGTGGTGACATTAGATATGCCATCGTATATTGCGGTGATTACTTATGCGAACGATCGCCAATTGCGCGAAAAAATGTATCGCGGATTTTCCACTAGAGCATCATTAGAAAGTGATGAAGCAGACAGTGCAAAGTGGGACAACACCAAAAATATCGAGCAAACGCTCGCGTTACGACATGAGCTAGCTAACTTGTTAGGTTTTGATAACTATGCGGAGCTGTCGCTGGCAACAAAAATGGCCGACTCGCCACAACAGGTGATTACTTTTTTAGAAGACCTTGCTAAAAAATCGAGACTATTTGCAGAAAAAGATTTACAGGAATTGCGCGACTATGCCGCAAATGACGATATTGAATCACTAGAGCCGTGGGATATGGCTTATTACAGTGAAAGATTACAGCAAGAAAAATATGCGGTATCGCAAGAATTATTGCGCCCTTATTTTCCTGCTGAAAAAGTATTAGATGGCATGTTTACCGTCGTGAATAAATTGTATGGCATTAGCGTTATGTCAGTAGAAAATGTTGATGTAT
>JBLHVA010000139.1:0-5212 GCA_047630005.1 Candidatus Endobugula sp.
GCGAGGAAGGCTTTAGTGACTGCAATAGCAATTTTGTCTTCAGCGTAAGGCATAACCGTACCATTACGTTTGATTACACGTAACTTTCCAGGCGCAGTGGCGGTGACGCTGGTTTGGTAGGTGCTAGTGCTCGGCTTATTTAACGATGGGGCGTTTGTTGGCGTTGAGTCAGACTCGGTGTACATTGTTCTCTCCGGTAAGGGTCATCAGTAAGTTCCTTTTTATCGTTCCTATCTTTGTTAACTTTACTATCGTTATTCGCATAGATTGGTAACAGTTCGATTAAAAGGTATATCGTTATTTGCTGTTGTTTTAGTTGTGCTCGTTTTTAGCTGTACTTATCTAGTTGTACTTAATCTCGTTTTAAGCGACTACTCTGCATAGAGAGCGTGTTACATAATATGCGCTCATTTATATAGGCTCTCGTAATAAATGGGCACTTAATCGCTAGGCTCCATTGTTAAATCCCATAAAAACAAAATTTTTAAGCTTTGTTTTTATCTGCTATAACCACGAACATACGGTTAAATCATGGTAGTGGATTAATTACTATTTATTGTGCTTAACCCTACATATGGGTGTTTTCTAAATCTGAAGCACAAGATAATGCGCTTTTGATAAAAAATCAAGACAATGACTATGCGTTTTTCTTGTGGATAAAGTGTGGGGAACTCTATGTGTTAGTAGGTGTTAACCCAAGAGGCTTTAGCGGGGTTGAAAGAGCGGTCTAAAAAGGGGCCGTATGCCGCGTTATACTATTTTTGCCTATCAAAGGTGTTTTTTTAGTGAGATAAATGATGAGAGCTCGGTCACAAAAAATGATGAAAGTGATTGTTTATCATCAGGCTAGTAACGACGCGGAGTAGCCGCGTCGTTCTGGCTTATTTTGTCAGTTTTTATTATTGTTGTTGATTGTAGTGGTTTATGATGTTGTGTCGTAATGGATGTTTTGTTATTTCAGTGCGCCTAACAAAAACTCCATTAGTGCTTTTTGGGCGTGAAGACGGTTTTCGGCTTCATCCCATACAACAGAGCAAGGTGCATCCATGATGGTGTCACTTATTTCTAAACCACGATAGGCGGGCAGGCAATGCATAAATACCGCGTCTCTGTTCGCTAGTTGCATAAGCGCTTCATTTACTTGGAAAGAGGAAAATGCGTCTTCACGTATTTTCTTTTCTTCTTCTTGCCCCATTGACGCCCAAGTGTCAGTAACAACCCAATCAGCACCTTTTACCGCCTCTTCGGTATTATGAAACAGGCTAATGCGATCAGCATTGGCAGCCATGAGTTCTGCATTAGGTTCGTAACCTTTGGGGCATGCAATATGCAATTTGAAATCACATAATCGTGCGGCATTGATATACGAGTGGCACATATTGTTGCCGTCACCGATCCAGACAACCGTTTTGCCTTTAGGGTCGCCTCTGTGTTCGGTATAGGTTTGAATGTCGGCTAAGAGCTGGCAGGGGTGATAATCATCGCTGAGCGCGTTAATAATAGGTACTTTCGAATATTCGGCAAAGGTTTCGATGGTGTGGTGTGCATAGGTACGAATCATCACAATGTCGACCATGCTAGAGATCACTCTTGCTGAGTCGATAATGGGTTCTCCGCGACCTAGCTGAGTGTCGTTAGACGATAAAAATAAACCGCTACCGCCAAGTTGCGCAATACCAGACTCAAATGATACTCGTGTACGGGTAGATGATTTTTCAAAAATCATCCCTAGTACTTTACCTTCCAAGGTTTTGTGTAAGTGGCCTTCGTTGCGTATTTTTTTTAGTTCGATGGCACGCTGAATAATGGTGTGCAACTCATCTGATGATAAGTCGTTCAACGTTAAAAAATGGCGTGTTTGCGTATTTTTTTGCATAAATGGTTCCATCAATTTTGTAAAAGCTAATGCGCTAAATTATCGAGCCATATAGGCTCTAGGCGCTTAGTGAATGAGTGTTGCTAATATATCGATAGCGTAGTCAATATCTGCATCAGCAATGATAAGCGGTGGTAATAAACGAATGACATTGCCCGCGGTAACATTTAATAATAGACCGCATTCAGCCGCCTGCGCCACAAGCTCAGAGCATGGATGATCAAGTTCAATACCAATCATTAGCCCTTTATTGCGGATGTTAGTGACAGTCGTTTTACTGGCAAGGGCGGCGCGTAGGCCATTAACAAAGTGATCGCCTTTTTGTTGTGCTTGCTGACAAAGTTTTTGCTCTTTTAGAGTGGTCAGTACGGCGTTAACTGCTGCGCAGGCAACAGGGTTGCCACCATAGGTAGAGCCGTGGTTACCGGGCTGTAAAATGCCGGTTGTCTTTCCTTGGGTTAAGCAGGCACCTACGGGCATGCCGTTGCCTAAACCTTTGGCAGTGGTGAGTACGTCTGGCAAGAAATCATAATGCTGAAAAGCATAATATTCTCCTGTTCTGCCATTGCCTGTTTGAATTTCGTCAAGAATCAGTAACCAGCCTTGTTTATCGCATATCTCTCGAAGTTTAGGTAGGTAATCGTTATCGGGGATGCGGATTCCGCCTTCTCCTTGAATTGGTTCAACCATTACGGCAACGATACTTTTGTTGCCGGCTTGGTTTTCAATAGCGGCTATATCGTTGTAAGGAAGCTCTAAAAAGCCAGCGACTAACGGCGCAAAACCCTGTTTCACTTTATCGTTGCCAGTAGCACTTAGTGTTGCCATGGTGCGACCATGAAAGCTGTTAGTAGTGGTGATAATCGTTGGCGTCGCGATGTCTTTTGAATGGCCATATTTACGAGCAATTTTAATGGCGGCTTCGTTAGCTTCTGCTCCCGAATTGGAAAAAAATACGTTTTCCATACCGCTTAATTCACATAAAAGACCTGCTGCTTGTTGCTGTGGCGGTAGATTATATAAATTAGACGTATGTAACAGTGTAGTCGCCTGTTGCGTGATCGCATCTGTGACGGCTGGATGGCAATGTCCTAATCCACAGACCGCAATACCCGCAAGTATGTCTAAGTATTCTTTGCCATCAGTATCCCATACTCGACAACCACGGCCTTTTATTAAGGTAATAGCACGATTGCCATAGGTGTTCATTAATGCTGATGTCATATCACTGTACTCATTGAATGGTGTCCGTCTTTATCCTTTGGCTTTTCTAGGGAGTCTCTGATTAAGTCTAGATTGAATTTTAGCCATCAAAAAACAATTCATGACTTGATCAGAGTTCCCTCAGGGACTTAAAAACAAAACAGGCAGCGGTGGCTGCCTGTTTTATACTGTTATGTTGCTATATTGCGATGGTTTATTATCCTGTAAGCGTTGCCCTTTGGCAAGAGATGAAATGGCCAGTAATTGGGCACTAATAAGCATAAAATAGCGGCTAAGTGCACCGAAACAGCATTCTTTGTCCTATTGAAATGGAAGCGCACTATAATTTTTTTGTTTGTTGTCAAATATTGAGGCACGAAGAAAGGTAAGCGATGGGCAAGTGGATAGCTAAGCGAAAAAATAAACCGTCGCTAAGCCCACTTTTTCGTAGTAATACGCTAGAATATGCGCCGCATATAGCTCCACCGCGAATTCGCGGTCTATTTTATTTTTTATGAGGCGTTATTTCCTATGGAAATCATAGACACTATTAAGCAACAAGTTGAGTCAAACCCAGTTATTTTATATATGAAGGGCTCTCCTAATGCGCCGCAATGCGGTTTTTCCATGCGTACCTCGCAAGCTATTATGGCATGTGGCAAGCGCTTTGCTTTTGTCGATGTGTTGACGAATCCGGATATTCGCGCCAATTTGCCGGCTTACGCTAACTGGCCAACATTCCCTCAGTTATGGGTCAGTGGCGAATTAGTTGGCGGCTGCGATATTATTACCGAAATGCATGAAAAGGGTGAACTTCAAACCTTACTAAACGAAGCTGTACCAGCAGAAGAAGGCGAAGAGTAAGTTTAGTATGCTGACTGTTTCAGCAATGGCTGCCGACAACCTGATGCAAGAAAACCTCTCCGTTGCCTTAATTCAGCCAGATTTACACTGGCTGAAGCCAACGGCTAATAGGGATCATCTTGCAACGTTATTGCTCGATATCCCGCCTCAAACTGATATTGTTGTGTTACCTGAAATGTTTACTTCTGGTTTCACGGAAAAGCCAGAGTTGATAGAAGGTGGCCAAAAAACGATTACGTGGATGAAAGCACAGGCAACTCTCCACAATACTGCTTTAGTCGGCAGTATTGCTTGTCAGATAGAGCAATCCAATGAACTCTACTTCGTCAACCGACTATTGTTTGTCACGCCCAGCGGTGAAGTTTTTCATTATGATAAATGCCACCTTTTTCAAATGGGCGGAGAGCACGAACGCTATCGTTCTGGGGATAAGCGTCAAATTTTAGAATATAAAGGCTGGAAGCTATTACTAACGATTTGTTACGATCTACGCTTCCCAGTTTTTTGTCGTAATAAAGCGGATTACGATGCAATGATTTGTGTTGCCAATTGGCCTGTAGTACGTCGCCATCCTTGGAGAACATTATTACAAGCGCGAGCTATTGAGAATCAGGTCTATGTACTGGGCGTAAACCGCGTGGGTGAAGACGGCAAAGACCTATTATATAATGGTGATTCTATGGCGGTAGATTTTCAGGGAGATATATTGGTCGATGGTAAAGATGGCTCTGAGAGTGTATTAACAACAACATTATCAATGCAATTGTTACAGCGTGCGCGACAGCAGTTTCCCGTTTGGCAAGATGCGGATGATTTTTATCTGTCTTGATATGTTTGTGTGACTAATGTCAGTAAATCAACGTCCATCATCCACTATTGTTTATTCTGAACTGCATCGTTTATTGCCATTATAGCTGCGGCGGGTTTAGCCGTTTTTCTAGTGTTGCAAGGCTCGTTAGCGAATTTTGCTGCAAGCGTATTGTTGATTTTATTCCGAGCTATTCGCGTAGGTGATTTTGTTGAAGTAGCGAGTGTTGCTGGTAGCGTATTAAGTATCTCTATTTTTCGACCACCTTACTGACCGGCGATAATAAAGCCGTCATTGTTGCGAATGAGGATGTGTTTGGAGGAAATATTACTAACTACAATAGAAGACACAAACCGTGTAAATTTAGCGGTCGGTGTGGCTTAGGATTCAAGTGCTCAGCAAGTAAAAGATGAGCTAAAAGCATTGGCTGCTGCTGATCGTATATTAAAAGATAAAGATGT
>JBLHVA010000140.1:0-5205 GCA_047630005.1 Candidatus Endobugula sp.
TAAGTGTGAGCTCCATTAACGCTCTTATTCTTACCCTCTGATTAGCCCACCTTTTATGAGTTCACCATGCAATACCTGTCACTATTCACACCACAACAACTCGACCACTACACTGCAATGCGCGCAGGTGAAGAGAAACTGGGACAAAAAGTTGGCATCGTAAATACCGCGAAAGAAATTTCGACCGCCACTCAGCAAGGCTACCGCTTTGCACTTATCGGCATTCCAGAAAGCATTGGCCCTGTCGCCAACCACGGATACGCAGGCGCAGAAAAAGGCTGGGATGCATTCCTCACGTATTTTTTAAATCTACAAAGCAATGAGTTTTTGTCGGGCGAGAATGTGTTATTGCTAGGCCATATTGATTGCGATGACTTAATGCGCTCAGCATTATCAGATACATCACATACGCACCAGCAACAATTATGCGAACAGCTCGATCAACGAGTGCACCGCATCTTATTGTCGATTTTTAATGCAGGGCTTACCCCCATTGTCATTGGTGGCGGGCATAACAATGCCTACCCCATTATTAAAGCCTGCGCAGAAGCAAAACAACAGGCGATGGCTGTGAGTAATCTCGACCCCCATGCAGATTTTCGTGCGTTAGAAGGCCGTCATAGCGGCAACCCATTCCATTACGCTCATAAACAAGGTCACCTTGAGCGTTATAGCGTACTAGGGCTGCACGAACAAAAAAACTCTGCCGATGCACTGAACGCACTTAAAAAACTGCAATTCCCTTTTTACAGCATGCAGCAAATTTTTTGGCGAAAAGAAATCACCTTTGATGAGTGCATAACAAAAACACAAGATTATTTAACCGGCGCTTCATCGCCCATTGGTATCGAAGTGGATGTAGATGCGATTACCGAAATGCCTAGTAGCGCCATTACCCAAGCAGGCATCTCACTCGACGATGCCCTTTTCTACGTACATCAAATTGCCACACTACCCAAGGTACAATATCTTCATTTAGCAGAAGGCGCGCCCATCCGACATCCCGCTGGCGAACAAGCTGGCAAGCGTGCGGTAGGGCAAGCACTGGCGGAATTAAGCTGCGCGTTTATTAAAGCGCATAAGTGATATCGATTAATTATTTTAAATAAACAATCAATAAAAAACACTTACTAGTTTTTAAGCTTATTAACAGGTTAAATAGACGAGCTGTTTACGTTAAATGATTTAACGTAAACAATGGCTTCATTAGTCTATTTTGCTGCCTCTATTTATTGATATGCGTTAATAGGTAAATCAATAAATAGAGGCAGTGTTTTTTATGTTCTCATTATTTTTATTATGCAACAAAATCAATAAACCTGATTTCAAATAGCCCGCGCTCTAAAAGGCCAGCCCCAAAAATCAGTTTCAAATTACCATCTTTCCCGCTTTCCAGATTTTATGTACCGGCTGCAAACCAAATTGATAGACCAAATCTCGTGGATGGTCGATATTCCAACTCACAATATCTGCTTGCTTCCCTACCGCCAACGAGCCAACGATATCATCAACCCCTAAGGCTCTTGCTCCATTAATAGTCGCCCCAAACAAAGATTCTTGCGCACTTAAACCAAACAAATGGCACCCCATATTCATCATCAACGGTAGCGAACCCATGGGTGAAGAGCCGGGATTAAAATCGGTAGCCACTGCCATTGGCACCTTATATTTTCGTAGTAATTTAATGGGTGGTTTTAGGGTTTCATGCAAACAATAAAAAGCACCAGGCAACAATACCGCCACAGTGTCGCTGGCCGCAATCGCTTTTACACCGGCCTCGTCTAAAAACTCTATATGATCAACCGATAAGGCTTGGTAACGACTCGCTAAAACACTGCCGCCTATATTAGAAAGCTGCTCTGCATGAAGCTTTACGGGTAAACCTAAGTCATGCGCCGCCTGAAACACCCTCTCCGTTTGTGCGGTGGTAAAACCGATAGATTCACAAAACACATCTACTGCATCGGCTAGTTTTTCTTCCGCTATTTGCGGTAACACTTTGTTACACACGTAAGCGATATAATCATCTGCCCTACCAGCATATTCAACAGGCAAGGCGTGAGCACCTAAGAAAGTGGTGTAAATGGTGAGAGGCAATACATCCTCAAGTGCACGAGCAACGCGGAGTATTTTTATTTCGGTATCTAAATCTAAGCCGTAACCTGATTTAATTTCTAAGCTAGTCACACCTTGCTGGCTCATGGCCGATGCACGATCAAAAGCAAGATCAAACAAAGTAGATTCCGATGCAGCACGCGTCGCCTTAACCGTCGACTGAATACCTCCGCCTTGTTTGGCGATATCGACATAATTCATGCCTTGCAAGCGCAGCTCAAATTCATCTGCTCGATTACCGGCGAACACCAAGTGGGTATGACAATCTACCAAGCCCGGCGTGAGCCATTGTCCAGCACATGATTCGATGACCGCAGTACCACACACAGAAGGCAACTCGCACTGCTTGCCCAACCACACGATAATGCCGTCTTTAATCACCAGCGCTGCATTGTCTATGATACCAATGCCATCAATTTTCATATCAACAACATCCATATCCACACTCGCGTCCATCGTCGCAATGGTCGCGTCTGTTAGCACTAGGTCTGCACTCATCACACCTTTGCTTATCTCGCGCCTATTTATTTCACCCTTATTCATCTCGCCTCTATTCATTTCACTCCCATCCGCTTCACGTTCACACCCAAAAAAGACCAATATAAATTACTGCCAACCGCTTGTATATACAAGCAACTTGTGCCAACATCATGCCTTAACTTGTATATACAAGCAAATAATATTTCTATTCGGTAAGCACCCTTATGGCCATGAGCAAATTTCAACAAATCAAAGCCTATATTCTTAATCAAATAGATTCAGGCGAATGGCAAGAACAGCACCCTGTTCCCTCTGAAAACGAACTAGCAAAACTGTTTTCGGTTAGCCGCATGACATCACGGCGCGCGTTAGACGAGCTATCACAGGAAGGCATACTAGAACGCTCTCAAGGCGTCGCTACCTGTGTCGCGCGCTTAAAAACCCAATCTTCTCTATTAGAAATCAAAAACATAGCCGACGAAATTAAAGCACGTAACCACAGCCATATTTCCCGTGTGATCACATTGACCGAAGTTATCGCTGACGCACTGCTAGCCGAACATTTTGACATTCCAGTAGGTGATGTACTTTTTCACAGCCGTATCTGCCACTTAGAAAACCAGCGACCACTACAATTAGAAGACCGTTATGTTAACCCACAGCTCGCCCCCGATTATTTACAACAAGATTTTGAAGCCACTACCAGCCATGTGTATCTCTGTAAAGTCGCACCCTTAACCCAAGCTGAGCACGTGGTAGAAGCAGTCATCCCCGACAGCGATATTCAACACCATTTACACATTCCCTTTAACCAAGCCTGCCTACAAATACAACGGCGTACTTGGTCGAGCGACGGCATGGTGAGCTATGCCGTATTAACACACCCCGGGCACCGTTATCGTTTGGGCGGACACGTAAATTTTCCGTCAATCAAAACGAGTAACGAGGCAAAGACCGAGTAAAGACATTAACAGCAAACCACCCATATATTTTTTGAAAAGCGTCGATTCAGCACCCTTCAATAAATATTTACATACGGCTTATACATACTGTTTATATAAGCCCCTTATTCACACAGGTGATTATTATGATTGATCCAAGACACGACGCTAGCCGATTAATCCAAGCCCCTCGCGGGAGCACACTACAGTGCAAAAGCTGGCAAACCGAAGCTGCTATGCGCATGCTAATGAACAACCTAGACCCCGAAGTCGCAGAGCGACCAGAAGACCTAGTCGTATATGGCGGCATTGGCCGCGCAGCTAGAGACTGGGCATGCTATGACAAAATCGTCGAAGTGTTGCAGCGCTTAGAAAGCGACGAAAGCTTATTAGTCCAGTCCGGCAAGCCCGTAGGTGTATTCAAAACTCACGAGAATGCGCCTCGCGTACTTATCGCTAACTCTAACCTTGTGCCGCACTGGGCGAACTGGGAGCACTTTAACGAGCTAGATAAAAAAGGCCTCGCCATGTATGGGCAAATGACCGCGGGCAGCTGGATTTATATTGGTAGCCAAGGCATTGTGCAAGGCACATACGAAACCTTTGTTGCGATAGCCAAACAACACTTTAATGGTGACTCCAGCGACAAATGGATTATCACTGGCGGCTTGGGCGGAATGGGTGGCGCACAACCCTTGGCCGCTACGATGGCAGGCTTTTCGATGATTGCCGTAGAATGTGATGAAAGCCGCATCGACTTCCGTTTAGCCACGCGCTACGTTGATAAAAAAGCGCTCTCTCTAGATGAAGCGCTAGCGATGATTAACCAAGCGAAGCAAGATAACATCCCAGTCTCTATTGGATTATTGGGTAATGCAGCCGATGTGTTTAGTGAATTAGTCGAGCGAAATATCACCCCCGATGTCGCCACCGACCAAACCTCAGCACACGATCCCTTAAACGGTTACTTACCCCAACACTGGAGCATGGAACAAGCGGTTACCGCGCGCCAACGCGACGAAAGCAACGTGATCACACTCGCCAAAAAATCCATGGCGGTACAAGTCAAAGCCATGCTCACATTACAAGAACGTGGCGCAGCAACATTCGACTACGGCAATAATATTCGCCAAATGGCGCTAGAAGAAGGCGTTGAAAATGCCTTTGATTTTCCCGGATTCGTACCTGCCTATATTCGCCCGCTATTTTGTGAAGGCATTGGGCCATTCCGCTGGGTAGCCTTGTCTGGTGACCCCGAAGATATTTATAAAACCGATCAAAAAGTAAAAGAACTTATTCCTGATGACCCACACCTACACCAGTGGTTAGATATGGCACGGGAACGAATCCAGTTCCAAGGCCTACCCGCTCGCATCTGCTGGATTGGCCTAAAAGACCGTGCGCGTATCGCCTTGGCGTTTAACGAAATGGTAAAAACCGGTGAGTTATCCGCTCCCGTAGTGATTGGTCGTGACCATCTGGACTCTGGCTCAGTCGCCAGCCCTAACCGCGAAACCGAAGCCATGCTAGATGGCTCTGATGCCGTATCCGATTGGCCCTTACTCAACGCACTCCTAAGCACAGCGGGCGGTGCAACGTGGGTGAGTATTCACCACGGTGGTGGCGTAGGCATGGGTTTTAGCCAACACTCAGGCGTAGTTATTGTCTG
>JBLHVA010000141.1:0-5180 GCA_047630005.1 Candidatus Endobugula sp.
TCATTTATATGTATAAACTCCCTCTTTCCGTGCGTTTTTGCCCTCGCTTAGAAGCGCCTACTTTTGGTGCCCGAAAGCAAAATCATCTTCCGTGCAAAGGTCTCAATATATATACAGTGGTGAAAACTCTTTACGTTATTAGTGAGATGTTGTGATTATTTTTTATGTTATATTCTTGCAATAATTCTTCTTTGATTATGGATAGCCCTCTCCTTAGCTGGTCTTCCGGTGCTGCATAGTTGATGCGAATGCATTCTCGTTGATGCGCCCAGTCGTTATCCATGCCGATAAAAAAATCTTCGCCAGGTATGACAATAACTTTTCGGGCTTTCAGGCGTTGGTATAGTATTTTCGACGTAATAGGTAAGTCTTTTAACCACAGCCATAAAAAGAAAGCGCCTTCTGGTTTGTGAATATGTATGGGTAAATCGCTGAAAATATCTTGAGCCAAGGCGAGAGCGTCTACCATACGTTTTTCGTAATAAGGGCGTATAACATTATCGCGTAAGCCAATGATTTCTTTTGATTTTACCAGTCGGGTTAGTAAGCTTGCCCCCATATTGCTGGGGGATAAGCAAAGTGTGCCATTCATGGCGGATAAAACGTTAATGATTTCTTCTTTGGCGATAACAATGCCTGTACGCAAACCCGGTAAGCCGAGTTTTGATAGTGACATGCCTAAGACAATATTTTCGTGCCAATATAATTCTGCATCGGTATAAATGGCACCGGGAAATGGTACTCCGTAAGCGTTATCAATAATGAGAGGAATATCGTGAGCCTTGGCAAGCGAATCTAATTTGGCAAGCTCTTCATTGGTAATGACATTACCTGTAGGGTTTGTAGGACGTGAGACAGCAATTGCGGCAATATCATCACCGATAGTTAATTTTTCGAAATCAATATGGTATTTAAACTGTTTGTTGTTTAAGTGTTCGATAGTAGGTTGTTGCGATGCAATCATATCGTCAGACAAGCCAAGCTCGCGATACCCTATATATTCTGGTGATAAGGGAAATAAAATTTTCTTTTTTGATCCATCAGCCATTTCACCCGCTAGCATGTTGAACAAGTAGAAAAAACTATTTTGACTGCCGTTGGTTAGCATGATGTTTTTGCTGGTAATACCCCATTGGTATTCATCGTTTAACAGATCGACTAAGCTATTAATAAATTGATTTTCACCTTGTGGTGAGCTGTAAAATCCCAATGCTTTATCAAACTGCTTGTTATCAATGATGTGCTGCATTTCTTGACGAAAAATATCCATGACAGCAGGAATCAGTGCAGGGTTTCCTCCACCTAGCATGCAGGTTTCTGGGTCATTATTCTTAACCGCTTCACCTAAATCTTGCATGAGCTCGGTAATACCCGATGTTTTTGTGAATTTTTGTCCAAACGAGGAAAACGGTTTCATTGTTGCGTGCCTTTAACATTTACAATCTAAGTGAGTAGTGGGCAAGATTAACTGGAAGTTTTCTGCTTGGCAATCACCAAAAAGACTGTATTTTGCGTCTAAACAGTTGATTCTACAGAAGGGTGAAATAGGTAACGCAGCGTTATTGATAGTCACATGGAAGGAGAGGGGGTGATTTGTAATAATCTACCGTGTAAAAACGAGTGTGGCGTATGTTTATACTGCAGTAGGTGTTTTTCCGCACTTCCAGCAAAAATCGAAAGCGGCATCATTGTTTTCACTACACTGGCTACAGAACCAATCTTCTTGTTGACGTTTACTTGCAAGGTTGTCTAATAGCAAAGCAGCTTGTTTGTAATCTTTCTCGTCTATCACCCAGAGCTCCATCCAAGAGTCTATAGGCGCTATGTCGCCCATAGCACCTGCGGCGTATTCATTTTTCAATACGGTATTTATATTGGCTTGCTCGACCATATTTTGAGCATTGTTGACGAGTAGGCGGTTTTCATGGGTATACACCAGCTTCATTAGGCTATTTCCTTTTTGTGGCTTTCTTCTATGTACTTGTCGTCCACGTGATTATCTTTTTCATGGATGTCTCTGCACGACACCCTCTAGCTGTGTAGCTATAAATATCATGGTGCATGGAGCTTGCGTGGAGCTAGGGGAGGTGCCGCTGCATAAATAGTGGCAACGGCATAAAGCACACTTCGTGTTGAGTGAGCGAGTCTAGTTAGCTTCTAGGGAGGCATTAAGTGATTCGATATCACTGAGTTGCAATATGCCAGCAGCTTGTTTGAGCAATAAAGTATTGATTATGTAGTCATATAGAGTGTCTAGATGATTACGTTGAGCTTGGAATAAATTACTTTGAGCGTTTACCACGTCGACTATATCCCGTGTACCTGCATCGTAGCCTGCTTTGGTGGCTGAGAGGGCGCTCTCGTTGGAAACAATCGCTTGCTTGCGTGCTTTAAGCTGGGCGATCCCTGTTATTACTGACAAATAAAGCGATCGAGTACTTTGTATCGTTGAGCGTTGAGTAAATAGCCAATCTTCTTTGGCGCTAATGGCGGTTTGTGTTGCTTGCCGTTGAAGTGCTGATAGGTTGCCGCCCGTATAAATTGGCATGCTAAAGTTAATGCTAAATACGGTGGTGTTAGTATCGTTATTGCTGCGACCACTGCCGGCAGTATCGACATCGTTGTCGCTATCGTTATAACTAACTCTACCGTCAACTGTAGGTAAGTGGTTACTTTTTGCGGCTTTAGCGCGAAGCAAGCTGACATCGGCGGCAAGTGCGCTGGCCTTAAGTGCTAGGTTGTTGGTTAAGGCGAAATCTACCCATGCTTGCTTATTTTTGGGCTTTGGTTCCACGACCACAAAAGCGTCTGTTAATGGTGCGATGTTGTTATGTAGCTTGCCGGTAATCACGGTGAGTGCATCAAGCTGGATGCCCACGTTAGCTTCACTGTTAATACGGTTGGCAACTGCACTGTCGTATGCTGCTTGGGTTTCATGTACATCGTTAATAGAAATTAATCCCACTTCATAACGTTGGCGGGTTTGTTCAAGTAAAGTGGCCTGGGCTTTTTCTTCGGCGGTATCCGTTTGTAATTGATCCATTGCGCGCAAGGCATCAAAGTAGGCCTCGGCGCTGCGAATCATGAGCGATTGCTCACTTACTTTGTATTCCGCTTCAGTAAATAGAGCTTGTGACTTGCCTTGTTCGTATCTATCCCAAGCGTTGAAATCAAGTAAAGGTTGTGTGAGTGAGATACCGTAACGGCTATTGTTGGTATCTGTTTCACTAGAGGAGCTAAAGTTAGATGTACCGCTTTCAGTGTCGGTATCCGTTTTACTGCGTGAGGCAGTGGCTGTTATTTGTGGGCGTAATGCCGCTCGGCCAATAGCCGCGGCTTCTTGCCCAGCGCGATATTCCGCATAATCAGATTTGAGTTGGTGGTCGTTGACCTTGGCGAGCTCGTAAACATCCACGAGTGTATCGCGCTGGCTGCTAGCGTATGCACCCGTTTGCCCATGAGAGAGCGGTGCTATATTAAATAATATTAAGCCTGCTAACATTGGGACTAGTGGGGCGGACAGAGGTCGAAAACAGATATTCATAATGCAGTTTATACTCTAAGTGATGATGCCGGAGCGACAGTGAGAGCGGTAGTGTATATATTATTATCTCTGTCTCTAAGTGCTGTCTAGTGTAGCTTTTTACACTGGGAAGGTCGATACTGGATGATAGTAGATTGCAATAAGCGTCGTAACAATGACTGGCTAGATGGCTTAAGTAAATTGATAATGAAAGCTAAATAGACAATAAGGGCTTGGGTGAAATGACAGAACCGATGTGCTGTGATGAACAGGGTGACGTATTGGAGGTGGAGGTAATAGATCGGTCTATTGCCTACCAAGGCTTCTTTGCGATTGAAAAAATACAGCTAAAACACCGTTTGTTTCGTGGCGGTTGGTCGGCCCCTATCACCCGTGAGCTATTTGTCAGAGGTAATGCTGTAGCGGTAATCGTCTATGATCCTGTTCATTCTCTAATTGGTTTGGTAGAGCAGTTCCGAGTAGGGCTGCTAGACTCGAATAGAAGCCCTTGGTGTCGTGAAGTGGTTGCAGGGATGGCTGAAGTAGGTGAACCTGATGAGCAAGTGGTTCGTCGTGAGCTGCAAGAAGAGGCAGGAATTACCCCAAGTGCACTATGTGAGATTTGTGAATACTACAGCAGCCCGGGTGGAACAAACGAGAAGTTAATGCTGTATTGCGCGCTGGCAGATTTACGTCAGACGAGTGGATTATTTGGCTTAGCAGAAGAGAATGAAGATATTCGGTTTTCGGTCTATCCCGAGTCAAAGGTATTGTTGAATCTATATAATGGCGATTATGCCAATGCAGCTACGCTAATATGTTTGCAATGGTTGGCGGCGAATAAACAGCATTTATCAATGTCTGGATTGACTGAAAGCTGATGTTGGCGCACGATCGTAATGAACGTAATGAACGTAATGAACGTAATGAACGTAATGAACGTAATGAACGTAATGAATAGTAATCGTATTACTAAAGCAGCTGGCTTTACCAAAAGCAGGTAGAGCCGCTAGATACGTAGGTCCGCTAATCAGTAGTACTGCTAGTGGATCTATCATGCAAACTATGAGAAGGGTTATGTCGTTGTCTCTCGGTCATAAAAAGAAGCGTTATAAAGTTGACCTGCCTGCGCAGCTAGTCGAATGCGAGCTTAACTATCACCGCTTATTACGTTTGTTTCATGGGTTAAAAGAGCTGGCTGTGGGGAATAATCGGCATTATATCGTGGGTGATCATCTGAAATCTGAAAGTCATTTCCGTATCACCGTACTAGAACAAACAAAATATACGACGGTAGTTCACGTTGCGCAATTATTCTCCTTGCAAAACCCTAGCGCATCCATTAAAAATAGCGACTTAGCGCCCAATGATAATTTTTTCTCGATAGTGCGAGTGAAAACGCCGATAGAAAAGTCAGAAAGTGATGCACAGAAGCAGGGCCGCTCTGTAATCAAAGACAGTTCTGCAGCGTATGACACCGCAAAACAGGGTGCTACGGTTTACCAGGGTGATGTACGCTTATATCACGATGCTAGTGTTGCCGAAGTGGTGAAATGTCAGCGCTATCAATCGTTCTCTCCACGCTATGAATATCCTAATGTCGATATGCATCAAGTTGACGAGAAAGCACAAATGAACCGTTTTTTGGGTGAGTTGT
>JBLHVA010000142.1:0-5167 GCA_047630005.1 Candidatus Endobugula sp.
TTCGGGTAGTTTTTTAATCCAGTGGTTTATTGTGCTCCATTCTTGCTTGGCTAATAACTTTCGTAAAAGATACTCCACTTCATCGGCGCGACTTTCTGTATCCATAATGTTTAATAGAGTCATCGCCCGAACTAATTTTTCTTGTCGAATCAGTTGGCGAGCAATGCGTTTATTGATGCGTTGTATAGCTTTATCACTAAACGCATAATTTTTCTTAAAGCGCTTAAAAAGCTGTTGTGCTTCCTCGGGCTGTTTATAGGCATGTCTATATAAGCCATGCTCAATAATATCCACGATGTGTTGCACTGAGGCATCGTTGAATTGCTGAGTGCTATTCGTTATGGAAAGCGTTTTAACTTTACGAATATCTTGTGGCGATGAGTGTACCTTTTGATATAAGTCTGCAAGGTATCGGTCGCCTGCGGTCATCTTCTTTTTAAGGTATTTTGCCAATGACGCATTTTTCTTATTGATCGCCAACGTGTACCGCTGCCATAACTTCTCGGGTGTTAAGTGCCCTTTTTGTTTCCATGCGGCAAATACTGGGTCGCAGGCTTTAGGCTGCGATTTGCTGCTTAACCACAGTTTATTAATGGCAGTGGAATCAATGGTGCCGTCTGTGCGGTATTGTGCTTGTAAGTTAAAGCAGACTAGGGCGGTTTTTTTTACATTCTCGTGGTAATAACGTTTATAATCCGGCCAGTTTTTTTGCTCGGCTAAGTAATAGAGCCATTTAGATAATAAACGATCGCCTAAATAGCTATCTTTATGTTGTGTGATGAAGTCGGTGATTTTTTTAGTGTTGGCTTTACCTACCGCCGTTACACCATACTGTTTATTGCTTTTGGATAGCCGACGTATGTTCAGCGCTTTGCTTAATTCGTTGTATTCAAGATAGGGGTGTAAGGGGTAATCGTTTAATTGTTTTTTTAAGCGTTGGTACTCAGGATCATCGTTATTATTGAACGCTGTTTTTGCATCTAGGTATAGTTTGCGCTTTTCGGTGTGATCGTCAGTTGCATTAGCCTGAACGTAAAGCGTCGTGCATAGCAACGGCAGCGCTAATACGTTGATGAGTAAGCGTGGTAAGACGAAATTATTGATTAAGCCAGAAGCCTTAGTAGTAGCATTATTCCTTACATGACGACTGTTTTTACTGTTTTTTCGACTGTTTTCTTGACTAATTGTGTTATATACGCGACTAAACATGGCCATCCTTAAATGTGAGAAGCTAAAAACGCATTATTTTAATTCTAATCTAGCGGCACGACTTTATATTAATGTAACAGTTTGCCTATCTGATCTCTACCGATAATATTGATACCTTATGGAACTAATTAAATTCGACCAATGTTCACTGCATTATGGTGAACAAGTATTGATGGACAGCATTGATTTGTCTATTCACAAAGGCCAAAAAATATGTCTTGTTGGGCGTAATGGCACAGGCAAGTCCACTTTACTCAAAATGATGATGGGTGATGTTAAGCCCGATGGCGGCAGTATTTGGCGTCGACAAGGCCTGCGTATTGCCTATCTTGAGCAAGATCTACCTAGTGCAGACGAGCTCACCGTATACGATGTGGTGGCTTCGGCCTTCGAAAACCTAGGTGAATGTTTAACCGCGTATCGTCAGCTATCTATGACCGCTAGTGATACGGCGTCGTTAAACGAATTAGCGCGTTTACAACAAATCATCGAAACCCAAGACGGTTGGGTACTACAGCAAACCATCGAATCCACCTTGTCTCGCTTCTCTCTCGATCCCGATGTCACTATGGGTTCATTGTCGGGTGGGTGGCGTCGTCGCGCATTATTAGCTAAAGCCTTGGTTATTGATCCAGAACTACTGCTATTAGACGAGCCGACCAACCATTTAGATGTTCACAGCATTGAATGGTTAGAGCAGCAATTAGCCACGTTTAATGGCGCGCTAGTAGTGATTAGCCATGATAGACATCTATTGCAGCAACTCGGCAACCGCATTGCCGAGTTAGATCGTGGCTATATATGGTTTTATAATGGCACCTACCATGACTTCCTTGAAGGCAAAGAGAAGCGCTTGGAAGAAGAAGCGCGTCACCACGCCTTATTTGATAAACGCTTGGCAGAAGAAGAAGTGTGGATTCGACAAGGTATTAAAGCCCGAAGAACCCGTAATGAAGGCCGTGTTCGCGAATTAGAAAAAATGCGTGATGAGCGTCAGCAACGACGAGATGTTCAGGGGAAGTCCTCGTTTGTGATTGATAAGGGCGAATCGTCGGGTAAATTGGTGTTTGAAGTAGATAACTTACGCTTCCGTTGGCAAGACGATAAACCGTGGATTATTGATAACTTTTCCACCCGCATTTTACGCGGCGACCGTATAGGCGTGATTGGTAACAATGGCACGGGTAAAAGTACCTTGTTGCAGATTATGCTGCAACAACTGAAACCAACCGAAGGCAAGGCGAAGCAGGGCACTAAGCTGTCAGTCGCATATTTTGATCAGCAACGCAACCAACTTGAATTGGATAAGAGCGCCATAGATAATATTGCCGGTGGCCGTGAATACATTAGTATTAATGGCCGTGATATGCATATCATTAGTTATTTAAAAGACTTTATGTTTACTGGTGAGCGAGCTAGAACGCCGGTAAGAACGCTCTCCGGTGGTGAACGTAATCGTATTTTGCTCGCCAAGCTATTTAGTGAGCCCAGCAACTTGTTGGTACTGGATGAGCCTACCAATGATTTGGATGTGGAAACTTTAGAGCTACTGGAAGAGCGTTTGTTACAGTACGACGGCACTATATTGATGGTCAGCCATGACAGGGCATTCCTCGATAACGTCGTTACTAATATCATCGCCTTTGAAGACGAAGGTCATGTAGCCAGTTATGTGGGCGGTTATACCTATTGGCACGAACAATTCTCCAAGAGCAAAGCCAGTACTCGTAAGCGCGGCAATATGACAGAGAATTTTGTTTCTGATAAGCCCGCAGCGGTCGCTAAGGTAGCGCCAGCTGCACTGCAGAAAAAGCGGAGTTATCAAGACCAGCGTGAATTGGATAAGCTACCAGAAAAGATAGCCAAGCAAGAAAAAGTTGTGAGCGAGATCAACAATCAAATGGCCGATGCGAGCTTTTATCAATCCGATAGCAAGCATGTGGAGTCGGTACTGGCTAACTTAGCGCAACAACAAGCTGATTTAGATGCACTGTATAGCCGCTGGGAAGCGCTAGAGGGCTAGTCTTCAGATGGAAAGCTTACACATAGGCAGTTTAAACACGGGTAATCAAGGCCAGTAGGGCCTTGATTAGTTTAACGGCTGTATTAACACCAAGCGATCAAGTACCGATTTATCTCGACTAATCAACGAGTCGAACCACTAACAGCAAATGTAGAAATCATAGAAGGTGTAGAGAGCGATATGGATAATTATTGGCCAGTGATCTTTATTGTCTGTGGGATTGCCTTGGCGGTTGGCCCAGTAATGATGATGCAGCCCAGCCAACGTATTCGTCGATTAAGTGCACTGCGACAAGCAGCAGCCCAAAAGTCGATACGCGTACGGTTAAGTAACGTGACCTTGGCTTCAGGTAAAACCGAGGTCGCGGTGTACAGTATGCCCTTGCCGTCTACCGATGCCATTCGCCCAGCGTGGGTGTTATTACAACAAGATTACGCCCACGATGTGAATTTTTCGCAACAATGGGATTGGGATAATAAAAAATACACTGCTCCAGCATCGCAATATGCGATCTTACGTGAGCTGCTGTCGTCATTTGACCAAAGTATTATCGGGTTCGAAGCGAGCCAATCATCCGTTGGGATTTACTGGTGTGAAAAAACATTAACTATAGATGACATTGATACGCTGTTAACCCGTTGTAAAGACGCATTGAGTTAATTGCTAATGTTACAAAGTAACAAGCCACATGAAATATTGTGTCTCGCCGATATTGTCGATGTGGTGAATATGGTAGAGTGCGTTTTTGTTGATGAAAGCCAATAATAAAAGCAGTCATTTTTTTCTGTAGGAGAATAAATCGTCGTGGAAAATATCATTGTCGCGGGTGGTTGGTTAATGTGGCCAATTATCTTATGTTCTATTGCTGTTATTGCAATATCGGTAGAACGCTTTTGGACATTAAATGCGAGTAAAATCGCTCCTAAAAACCAGCTGGCACAAGTGTGGAGTTGGGTGCAAAATAATCAAATAGATGCGGCTAAATTGCGTGAGCTACGCCAAAGTTCTGAATTAGGGCGTATTCTCGCTGCGGGTTTGAGTAATGCGCAAGCCGGCCGCGAAGTCATGAAAGACAGTATTCAAGAAGCTGCCAGCCAAGTGATTCACGCCATGGAGCGTTATGTAGGCGCGCTGGGCACTATTGCCGCAGTATCGCCGCTACTCGGCCTGTTAGGCACCGTGTTAGGAATGATCAAGGTTTTTGTGGCTATTGAACTACAAGGTACTGGTAATGCAGGCGCATTGGCGGGGGGTATTTCTGAAGCACTCATTACCACCGCAGCGGGTTTATGTGTCGCTATTCCGGCAATGATTATGCACCGATTTTTTGTACGCAAAATTGATAGCTTAGTAGTGGTCATGGAGCAAGAGTCCGTTAAATTGGTCGACGCGCTACATGCTGATAAATCAGCAAAGACCTAATGGTTTACGCTCATTATTCATGTTCAAACATCAGTTATAAAAAATAGGGTGACACGTGCAATTTCGCCGACAATCCAATCAAGATGAACAAATTAACCTCACGCCGTTAATCGACGTGGTGTTTTTATTGTTGATCTTTTTTATGGTCTCAACCACTTTTACCAAAGAGACCCACCTAGAAATTGATTTGCCAGAAGCCTCTGCTGAGCCTGCTACGGTGAATGAAGGCTTATCTATTGATATCTCGATTCAAGTCACTGGTGATTATGTGATTAACGGGCAAGCACTGGTTAATCAGCAAGCGGCTACATTACAGCGCGCACTAAAAAAACTGGCCGACGGTGATAATACCTTACCCCTCACCATTACTGCCGATGCGAATACTCCTCATCAAGCAGTGGTGCGCGCAATGGATGTTGCCGGTCAGTTAGGCTTTGCTCAGTTGCGTATAACCACCCAGCAACTGGCAGAGCCAGACTAATCATTATGCGCCTGTTTAGGTTAATAGTTCGG
>JBLHVA010000143.1:0-5159 GCA_047630005.1 Candidatus Endobugula sp.
AGGCCATTGAAAAAGAACGATCCTGAATTATCCTCTCCTCAAAACACTGTTGAGATTCCGGTGCCAAGCGATACCTCAGGTGCCGCAGAGGGTTTGGAGTTGACCAAAGAGTTCCATGATCCGTTGCTGGCATGTCTTTTGTTAATTACTAAGCTAGAAAATACGCCTTGTTCTGAAACGTCTTTGATCGCGGGCCTGCCTTTAGTGGATGAAAAATTAACGCCAGAACTGTTTGTGCGTGCTGCTGAACGCGCAGGTCTTAACGCTAAGGTTAAGCAGAAAGAGCTTGCTGATATTCCTGATATTGTGTTGCCGGTGACGTTGTTGCTTAAGCGCAACCGCGCGGTTATTCTAGTGTCTTATGATGTAGGACAAGGTAAGGCGACAATTCTAGAGTCTAAAACAGGTACCGAAAAGACGGTTGGTTTGGATGCACTGTTACTCGCCTATTCGGGGTATGTCATTTATACCCGCGCGGCTTATCAGTTAGACCAATCTATTACTGAAACTCATGTGGATTCAAATCAGGGACACTGGTTTTGGTCAGTAATGAAATCTTCTTGGCGTATTTATCGCGATGTCTTACTAGCATCGCTGTTTATTAACTTATTTGCCGTCGCTAACCCACTATTTGTGATGAATGTATACGATAGAGTCGTGCCGAATAATGCGATAGAAACATTATGGGTATTAGCGGTAGGTGTATTGATTGTTTTTCTATTCGATGCAATCTTAAAGATTTTACGTGGTTATTTTATTGAAGTGGCAGGCAAAAAATCTGACATATTATTGTCTTCCTTTCTGTTTGAGAGGGTGCTAGGTTCTCGTTACAGTGAGAGACCTGCTTCAGTGGGTGCTTTTACTAGTCAATTTCGCGAATTTGATCAGGTTCGGAACTTCTACACCACATCGACCATTTCTGCATTTGTCGATATGCCCTTTGTTATCATTTTCTTGTTGTTGATATTTTATGTGGGCGGCCCCTTGGTGATTGTGCCTCTAGTGGCATTGCCATTAATCTTAGGTTTTGGCTTAATCATGCGTAAACCGATTCGACACGCAGTGGAGCAGACGTTTGCCTCTGGTGCTCAAAAAAGTGCCACATTGGTAGAATCGTTAGTGGGTTTAGAAACCGTTAAAACTCTGGGTGCAGAAGGTGTAATACAGCGAGTGTGGGAGCAGTCGGTTGGGCATTTGTCTGTGTGGAGTCAAAAAATGCGCATGCTATCGATGTCAGTCGGGGTTTTTTCTGGCACCGTCACGCAGGTTGCTAATATTGCGATAATTATTGTGGGTGTCTACTTGATCGCAGAAAGAGAGCTGACCATGGGGGCGTTGATTGCCAGTGTTATGTTGGCGGGACGAGTGTTGGCCCCAATAGCACAAGTAGCAACGTTGCTTGTCACCTATGATCAAACAAAAACGGCATTAGATGGACTAGAACAGATCGTGGCTAAAACGCAGGAACGCGACCCGCAACGCCCATTTGTGAAACGCCCTAATTTTAATGGAAGTATTCGTTTTCACGATGTGAGCTTTGCTTATCCCGGTGAAGAAACACCGGTATTAAAAAACATTTCTTTTGCGATTAAACCAGGAGAAAAGGTGGGATTGATTGGGCGAATTGGCTCTGGTAAATCCACCGTGCACAAACTATTACTTAATTTGTATAAGCCTAGTGAAGGCAGTATTTTAGTGGATGGTATTGATATACAGCAAATTGACCCTGCTGATTTGCGTCGCCATATAGGATATATGCCTCAAGACGTAGTGTTGTTTGCTGGTACGGTCAAATCCAATATTATGTATGGATCTCCTCATGTAGAAGATGAAGATGTCCTTCGTGCGGCGGAAGTGTCTGGCGTTAAAGAGTTTGTTGATACCCATCCTATGGGGTTTGATCGTTCTGTTGGTGAGCGTGGTCAAGCGTTATCTGGTGGGCAAAGGCAAAGTATCGGGATGGCGAGAGCCATGCTTAATGAGGTTCCCATGTATTTATATGATGAGCCTACTAGTGGCATGGATAATACAACTGAAACGATCGTCACTCAGCGTCTAGCTGAAGCGGTTAAAGATAAAACGCTTGTCTTGGTTACTCATAAGGCATCATTACTTTCGATGGTTGAGCGATTAATTGTGCTAGATAACGGCAAGATCATTGCTGACGGCCCTCGTGATGCAGTGATAGAAGCTCTACAAAAGGGGCAATTACGTGTCGCTTAAACTTCCCCAAAATACAACATCTTCAAAACAGCCCCAAGTAGATGACGACGATTTAGCTTATACGTCTTCTGCTGCGTCAGCCATTTTATATCAAACTCCCAGAGGTGGTCAGCAGCTATTGTGGGCTATAGGTATCTTTATAGTGGCAATGGTGACTTGGTCAGCATTTGCTTATGTTGATGAATTTACTCGCGGTGATGGCCAAGTCATTCCTTCTCAGTATGTACAGATTGTGCAAAACCTTGAGGGAGGGATTGTCGATGAGGTCTTTGTTAAAGAAGGGCAAACGGTAGAGCGTGGGCAGCCATTGCTAAGGTTGGATGATAAGCGTTTTTCTTTCTCTTTGCGTGAGACAGAAGTCAATCAAGAGCAGTTACTCTCACAATCCTTGCGATTACAGGCCGAAGCAGAAGGCAAGCCTTTCCCTGAAGATGAATTGTTAGCGCTTGTGCCGACTAATGTAGTCGCGGCTGAAAAGTCGCTTTATTTTGCTCGCGCTCAAGAGCTTAGTTCGAGCAATCAGGTGATTGTGCAGCAGGTAGTGCAAAAAAGGCAGGAACTATCTGAATGGCGTGCTAAGTTTCAGCGGTTAAAGCGAAGCTATAACCTTTTGAAGGATGAGTTAGACCTTACTTCGCCTTTAGTGGCACAGGGTGCTGTATCTCAGGTAGAAGTGCTACGTTTGAGGCGTGAGCTGAATGATGTGCAAGGAGAAATGAAAGCTGCGCAGTTAGCTATCCCCCGTATTAATTCTTCTTTGAGCGAGTCTGAGCAAAAATTGACGGCAGCTGAGTCTGCGTTTCGTAGTCGTTCGCAAGCGGAATATAGCGAGGTTAAAGCAGAGTTGAACCGTTTAAATGAATCGAGTCAGGCGATTGCTGATCAGGTTGACAGAACGCTAGTGGTATCCCCTGTAACCGGTACGATTAAGCAGCTTTTTGTTAAAACGCTAGGCGGGGTTATTCAGCCGGGTAGGGATTTGGTAGCGATTGTGCCCACCGAAGACAAATTGCGTGTCGAAGCGCGTGTTAGTCCTGCAGACATTGCTTTTTTGCATCCTAAGCAGAAAGCGGTCGTTAAGTTTACGGCCTATGACTTTTCAATTCACGGTGGCTTAACTGGAGAGGTCATTAATATTAGTCCGGATACCATTACTGACGAGGAAGGGAATAGCTTTTATATTGTGCAAATCGAAACTGAGCAATCTTTCTTAGGTAATGCAGTCAATCCTAAGCCCATCATCGCCGGCATGACCGTTAGCGTGGATATTCTTACCGGTCAGAAGACGGTGCTTGATTACATACTCAAGCCTATATTGAAAACTAAGCAGTTAGCGTTGAGGGAAAGGTAGGGGTGTAGTGGTCAATTTTTATGGCCAGCCAATTAGAGGTCTTCCCATAAAATGCTTCTTTTTCATTCTGCGACAACCCAAGGTTATGGCTGTGGGGTCTTATCGAATTGTAATATTTATAAATATAATATCGTACAAAATCATTCGCTACAGTTTCATTTTCATAACCATTTTTAGGCATATTCTCAGTTTTCAGGCTTCTAAAGAAACGTTCCTTCGGGGCATTATCCCAACAATTACCTCGACGACTCACCTAGGTACCGCTTGACGGTATGATCTGTTTAATTTGATATTTCCAAATCAACTGCCTAAATGACAAGCTAGTGTAATGATGTCTCTTTGCTTTTTACATGCAGTCTAAAGGGTCTCTTATTTGCTTTTGAGGAGAAATAATAGTAAAAAGGTCAGGTTAATCATGGCTTTACTGATTTGTTTTTTAGTGAATTGTAAGGTTGTTGTGCAAGCTGTTGATATTCATGTGTTTTTTATTTTTTTGAAATTTTTTAAATAAATGTGCTAAAAAAAAGATTAAAAAGTTCTATTGATATTGTTGCAAAACTATAAAATATTATTTTTCTTATTTTGAGGTCAATTATGAGATTCAGTTCTAGCTTTCAAGGTTTTTTGAAGGCGTTACGGTTAGTTATTCCTTTCGGGGTACTTGTGACTTCGTTGTCCGCAAATGCTTTGACATTGCAAGACGCAATTAAAGACATGCTCGCGAACAATCCAGATGTGCAGGCAGCTCGTCAAGAAATGCTAGCGCGCGAGCACGAAATAAGCGGTGCAAAAGCCGGGTATTTACCAAAGTTAGATGCAGAAGCTGGGATTGGTAGGGAGTGGACGCGTTCTCCGTCAACCAGTAATGCCAGTAAAACCCTTACAAGAGAGGAGGCGGCTCTACGCTTACGCCAAACCGTTTATGATGGTGGCGCTACAGGGAACGAAGTGGATAGGCAAAGAGCTCGCTATAAAAGCGCATTGTTTACTGCTATTGATACCCAGGAAAATGCGGCATTAAGAGCGTCGCAAGCGTATGTAAACGTATTGCGACATGCAGAGTTGTTGGCTTTGTTAAAGCAGTCTTTAGATGAGCACCAAACTATTTTTGATCAAACATCACTTCGCGAAGAGCGCGGTGTGGGTAGTCAGGCCGACGTTGATCAAATAACGGTTCGTTTATCATTGGCAACCAGTAACTTTATTGCAGGCAAAAACAACTTTTTAGATGCACTGAGCCAATTTCAGGGGTTGGTCGGTTATATTCCTGATGCGTCTCAAATGGAGACGCCAGCTGCTTTAGTGTTGCCTTCTAGCTTAGACGAGTCGCTGGATATTGCATTTTCAAAACATCCTACAATAAAATCGGCAGCCGCCGATGTTGAAGCCGCTGAGGCACAATATGCCGCATCAAAAAGTAAACGTCACCCTAAGTTAACTCTCGAAGGTGATCGTACTTGGAATGAAGACATCGACGGTATTGACGGAAGAAATGAAGATTGGGTTATCGCGCTACGACTGAGATATAACTTATATAGCGGTGGCAAAGATAGTGCTCGGCGTAAGCAAACCGCAGAATTGATTA
>JBLHVA010000144.1:0-5158 GCA_047630005.1 Candidatus Endobugula sp.
TACGATTGTTTTAATTTGTAGAAAATAGAGTGACTAATGCATAAAAATCGTTTGTTTTGGAGTAGTCGTCGGGGCATGTTAGAGCTGGATCTCGTGTTAATGCCTTTTATTGAAAATATATATCCAACTCTAGCCGAAGCGGATAAACAGCTTTATCATGATTTGTTAGAAGAGCAGGATCAAGATTTATTCACATGGTTTATGCGACGTGAGGATCCTGCTGACCCCAATTTGCTAAGGATAGTAAATATTATACGTGAAAATACAGGCATCCAATCTTCGGACTCAACGTCGTAATTATAGTCATTGTCATGGCTCATCGTCTCCAAGTCCTAGGTTAATTCGTTTACAAGCTTCTCTGTGTTTGTGGATTATTATTCGGATAATTCACTGCTTAGCGCTATTGGCTGTCTGGTCAACAAGCTTGCCATTTATATGGCAGTTAATACTATCGCTTGTTATTGTATTATCATTAATTTTAGCGCTTTTTCAACACTCAATATATCCATCCTTTCGCTTGCATTGTCGACAAGACGGCTGGTACTTACTTGCGGAAAAAATACCCTTTTCGATTATTTATGAGCGTTTGAGAGGGTGGTTTTGTCGAGTTGGCTTTTGGCATACGGGAGGTTTTTATCGTATCGTGAGCGGGTCCTATTTATCGACTTTTTTGGTTGTTGTGTGTGTTGAGGATAGCCAGGGTCGGCAGCGCTATATTCCTGTTTTTAGTGACTGTTGCCAGCAAGATGAGTTTCGTTGGTTGCGAGTGGTAATCCAGTATTTGTTATGAATTTTATTAGTGCTTTTCAATGGCTAAGGTTGATCTACAATAACATTCTGCCCTGCAAAGTTGGTAGGGACTAGTATGGTGTCCCGCGTTATCTTGCCCAATTCAGGATAATCGAGAGAGTAATGTAACCCACGGCTCTCTTTTCGTTCTAGAGCTGATCGAATAATGAGTTGAGCTACGGTAACTAAATTACGGAGTTCGACTAAGTCATTCCCTACCTTGTAATTACTGTAATATTCGGTGATTTCTTTTTGTAATAATTTTACCCTATGTTGCGCTCTTTCTAGGCGTTTATGTGTGCGCACGATGCCAACATAATCCCACATGAATCTACGTAGTTCATCCCAGTTATGGGAAATTACTACATCTTCATCGGAATTAGTGACTTTAGATTCATCCCAGTGTGGGGGTGTGTTCACCGATTCAATATCACTTAATTGCTGGTGGATATGATTGGCTGCGGAGCGTGCATATACAATGCATTCTAAGAGCGAGTTGCTGGCCATTCGGTTCGCGCCATGCAGTCCAGTAAAGGATGTTTCACCAATAGCGTATAGGTTTTCTAGGTCAGTCGCCCCGTGTTGATTAACCATAACACCACCACAGGTGTAATGGGCTGCGGGCACAATAGGGATGGGTTCTTTGGTAATATCAATGCCATATTTTAGACATTGCTTTTTGACGGTTGGGAAATGTCTGGTAATAAACTCTTCTGACTTATGGCTGATATCGAGATAGAGGTGGTCGCAGCCTAATCGTTTCATCTCATGATCGATGGCGCGTGCCACAATATCTCGTGGTGCTAGCTCTTCTCTCTCGTCAAAGCGCTGCATAAAGCGTTCGCCATTAGGCAGTTTAAGATGAGCACCTTCGCCGCGTAAGGCTTCGGTAATCAAAAACGTTTTTGCTTTAGGGTGGTATAAACAAGTGGGGTGAAATTGATTAAATTCCATGTTGGCGACACGGCATCCTGCTCGCCAAGCCATCGCAATTCCGTCGCCGCTAGCGCCATCTGGATTGCTGGTATATAGATATGCTTTACTTGCGCCACCTGTCGCTAGGATTACCACTTTTGCATCAAAGGTACAGACGACATCTTGTGTTCTATTGTAAATATAAGCACCACTGCAGCGCAGACGTGGTTTGTGTTGATCGGCTTGTTGAATCAGGTCGACGGCAATATGTTGTTCAAAAATATCAATGTTGTCACTGTTTCTAATGCGATTAATCAGGGTGCTGTGAACTTCTTTACCGGTTGCATCTGCGCTATGGATAATACGTCTATGGCTGTGGCCTCCTTCTTTGGTTAAGTGGTAATCTTGGTTGTCCGTATTTTTTGTAAAATTGACTCCTTGCTCGACTAGCCAATTAATGGCATTAGCGCTGTTTTCGACAGTAAAGCGCACCGCTTCTTCGTGGCATAACCCGCCGCCGGCATTAAGAGTGTCTTTAATGTGTGCGTCTGTCGAATCTAGGTCATCTAGTACCGCAGCAATGCCGCCTTGCGCATACCATGTTGAGCCATCTTTTAGTCTGTCTTTACTGATAATGGCAATGGTGCCGACAGATGATAAATTTAACGCTAAGGTAAGTCCTGCGGCACCGCTACCAATAATAAGAACATCGTGACTAAAATGGGTTTTCATTGATAGACTACTCACTGAGGTGTTGGTATCACTCTAATAGTGACAACTAAATTTACGTATCGCACCGTGTTTATGGTTTTTAGTATATCATTTCGGAACTTATTAATATCATGCAGGTCTTATCGGCCAGAAAAATAAGTATATTTAACTATAAAGTCAGAAATGAAAGTTAATATTATAATGTATTCAGCTTAGGGGAAGATTTTGGGGAAGCAGCAATGACAGAACAGCCGGCCAGAGATGCAGATCAGTTGTTGGTGGAGCGTGTTCAGCAAGGAGATAAAAGAGCATTTGATCTTTTAGTTCTAAAGTATCAGCATAAAATTATATCGGTTGTGCATCGTTACATGAGAGATCCTGCGGATGTAAATGATGTGGTACAAGAAGCGTTTATCAAAGCGTATCGTGCATTACCTAATTTCCGTGGAGAAAGTGCTTTTTATACGTGGATGTATCGTATTGCGATTAATACTGCTAAGAATGATCTAATATCTAAGGGGCGTCGACCACCATCCTCAGATGTAGATATTGAAGATGCAGAATATTATACCGGTAACGATAATTTACATGATGTGGATACGCCAGAAAACAATCTTTTTAGAGATGAATTGCAAGCTGCGGTACAGAATGTAATTCAAAATTTGCCGGATGATTTACGTACAGCGGTAACATTGCGGGAAATGGATGGTTTGAGCTATGAAGAAATCGCCGAAATCATGGAGTGCCCTGTAGGCACGGTGAGGTCACGCATTTTTAGAGCGCGAGAAGCCATAGATAAGATAATTAAACCGATGATGGATGATTATTAACTATCTGATTTTTAAAACGTTTTTTTATTTATATAAAAAAACAAAAAAAATGAACTTTGCTAATAACTAAGCGTCATATATTGCAAGATCAGTAATGTTGCATAAATGGATTGAGCGTCTGAAGCTATATATCACCTCATGTATGCATAAAAGATGTTAATTATAATAAAATCAGTTTTTATAGGTATTGTCTGTCAAATAATAGACATAGCCTTAAATAATACAGCTAGATAAATAGGTATTTTAATGAGTCAAACACCCGTAAAACAATCGCTTCAAGAGTCTTTGTCTGCATTGGTGGATGGAGAAGCCACAGAGCTTGAGGTAAGACGCTTACTTAAAGCTGATGATGCAGTTTATAGCGAAGTGAGAGGCTCATGGTCTCGTTATCAGGCAGCTAGTGCGAGTGCGAAAAAAGATACTCCGAGTATTGAATATCGTGACTTGTCATTAAATATTAGCGCCGCTATCGCTGAAGAGCCAATACATACAGGTAAAGCGAATACCGAGAAGACAAAAACGGCAGTCAAGACACGGGCGAGTATTTGGTCTGGTATGGGTCGATTTGCTGTTGCAGCCTCTGTTGCAGGTGCAGTGGTGCTAGGCGTGCAATTTGCGCCGAGTGGATTTGACCAAAAAGTTGTAGAAGGTAGCCCCGTCACGTTACCGTCTTCTTCTGCTCCTAGTAGTTTTTCACAGGGCCTATCTGCAGATACGACCATTAGTACGGTAAGTAATCAGAGCAAAAAAAGTAATAATGAGCGAGTACCGATCAATATTACCGAAAGCACTAAAGAGCAGTTAAAAGAAGTGGAAGAGCAAGTGAACCGCTTAATGTTAGAGCATGCACAGAATGCGTCTCAAAATACTCCACAAGGTGTTCTTCCATATACTCGAATTCCAGAAAAAACCGAAAAATAAAGAGCTTTTGCCTACTTAGTTACTATGTTTTCTAGCATGTCTCCTAAATAGTGAAGACATAGTAACGCTACTTCGATTAGAATAGCGGTATATCACGGATTATTGGCTTTTGATGTCCCTCCCTACCTTCCAAATTTTTTTGTTCCCCAGCTTACGTCAGCTTTTTTGGTTGACGGTAATCGTTATTTCGCAATCCTTTTCTGTGGCAATAGCGCAAGTTGATTCAAATGTTCATATAGAGCCTTTCATTCCTGTTGCCGATACCGTTACCTCCGCCCCTGAATACAAAGAAATTACCGTTGAAAATTTATTAAATGATGTGGTTAATGCTAATCGCTATTACAGTTACAGTGGTTTGCTCACTTACGAAGCTAATGGATCATTAAGTACTTTACGTTTAGATCAGCACCTCGATAAAAAAGGCGAATTTAATCGTGTTTATCAAAAACTTTCCTTTTTAAACGGCGAGAGCCGTCGTGTGTTGCGTGAGCAAAAGTTAAATTATTGTGTTGGAGGTAATACGCGTTGGGGTTTGTGGCCAAGTGTATTCAATCGAGAGAATTTGCAGCGCTCTTATAACATTAGCTTTCAAGGGCAATCCCGTGTAGCCAATCGAGGAACGTTAGTTATTTATTTCGAACCCAAAGATGAGTTTCGCTACGGCTATCGTTTTGATATTGACCAGCAAACCGGATTAGTATTACGATCGGCTATTTTGGAAGGCAGTAATATTATTGAACGCACGCAGTTTGTGTCTTTAGAATTGGGCGGCAAACAAAAGACTTCTTCTGATGAAGAGGAATATTCGGTATATTGGAGAGTGCCCGAGGTGGAACCTTGCCATACCGAGCAGTTTGAAAGTGTATGGCATGTAGAGTGGTTGCCAGAGGGGTTTGCGTCTGCTGGAAACCGCATTACTGCACAGGGTGAGCATGTATTAATGTTTACAGATGGGTTGGCGTCAGTATCGGTATTTATTTCATCGAATCAAT
>JBLHVA010000145.1:0-5134 GCA_047630005.1 Candidatus Endobugula sp.
CACCGGTATCATTTCAATAGCCCTGTCTCTAATCCTAGTAAATTGGCTGGGGTTATTAGGGGCATCTATTTCTATTTCTATTTCAGTCGTTCTGCATAATATGGTATCAATGGTTCTAGTCAGACGCCATTTAGGCTTTTGGCCTGTAGGCTAGTAACCAGAATTTTATTCAAAAGTATTTAATGCTGAGGGCCAATGACATTATGAGTTATCGTAGGTCGTTATACTTTATATTATGTAGATAGGTACTTCTATTGGAAGTTTTGCCACGTTGGGGTGTTTAAATAAATTCATATCTGAAACGGAAAAGTTGTAATTACTCAATGAATTCCATTGAATCTTCCTTGTCGATCCTAGCTCTCCCCTTTTTTTACTAATCTCCGGTTGTTCATGTCGTGCAGACAGAATCTAGCCTTTCTTTTAATCAGCAATGTAAAGCATATCTAAGAGGTGGGTCTTTCCTGTATCACGAGGACGGAAGCGATATGTTTAAATTTATTTCGGTGAGCCTATAATTGTCTGGATGTTATTAGCTTAGATATTTGAATATTGAATATTTATCTAAGAGTTATTGATATTAGATATGTTGGTTGTTTTATAAGTAATTCAGGCTATGTTATAAATCTGTTGAGTGTCTAAAGAACTTTAATCTGAATCTCTTAATATTTGTACATTATTTATTTTATCCTGCTCGGTAAGCGGGAGCCATTTTCGTATATAAAGTTTTATCTTGTATTTTTGATTGTCTAGGTCACTTCATAGTTGAGGCATGGTAAGCAAGGTTAAAATTTACAGCGTTATCTTGTGAAATATAAAAGGATTATTATGATCATTCCTGTAATTATGGCTGGCGGTTCCGGCACTCGTTTATGGCCGCTATCTCGTAAGGCTTTTCCCAAACAATCCATTGCACTTACTTCTAGTTTGACCATGTTGCAAGAAACGCGCAGCGCGTCTTAACGGTCTTTCAAATGCTGCGCCGATGGTTATTTGTAATGAAGAGCATCGTTTTTAAGTTGCTGAGCAGATGCGTCAGCAAAATCTTCATTCTTCTATTTTGCTAGAGCCGGTGGGTCGCAATACCGCCCCTGCGATTGCTTTGGCTGCTATTAAGGCAGTTGACGATGCAAAGGTGAGTTCTTCTTAAGAAGAACCTGTGCTATTGGTTTTAGCCGCTGATCATGTCATTGAAGATATTGAGGCATTTCAGCAATGTGTTAAAGCGTTACTGCCAGAAGTTCAGGCGGGTAAGTTTGGTACGCTCGGTATCGTACCTACTGAAGCTGCAACGGGTATGGCTACGTTAAATTTGCTGACTCTTCTAAAGCAACAAATGTTGTTACAGAATTCGTAGAAAAGCCCGATTCAGAAACAGCGACTAAATATGTAGCCGATGGCTATTTGTGGAACAGCGGCATGTATTCAATTCGTGCTGATCGCTATTTAGAAGAACTTAAGAACTGCTGCGCTGATATTTATGATGCTTGTGTTAAATCGATGGCGAATACGCAGCACGATTGAGATTTTGTACGCATCGATAAGGAAGAGTTTGAAGCGTGCCGGGATGAATCAATCAATTATGCGGTAATGGAGCCGCTGGCCGTTAAAGGCCAGGTGATTGTTGCGCCACTAGATGCGGGTTGGAGTGACGTGGGCAGTTGGTCTGCATTGTGGAAAATTGCTGATAAAGATCCGCAGGGAAATATTGTTGCCGGGCAAGATAAAGAGGATTTTATCTTGCAGGGCACCGAAAACTGTTATGTTTATGGCTGTAAGAGCAATGGAAAATCAGGTCGTTTAATTGCGACTCTATGCGTTGATAACTTAGTAATCGTTGATACTCCTGATGCGTTATTGGTGGCTAACAAAGATAAGGTGCAAGTTATCAATAAGATTGTGGCACAGATTAAAGCGTCTGGGCGCACTCAGCACTATCAGCATCGCATGGTGTATCGTCCTTGGGGGATTTACGATTCTATTGATAGCTGTGATCGTTATCAGGTGAAGCGCATTGTGGTTAAGCCCGGCGCTAAATTGTCTGTGCAAATGCATCATCAACGCGCCGAACATTGGGTTGTGGTTTCGGGCACGGCGAAAGTGACCAATGGCGATAAGACGTTTTTGGTGACCGAAAATGAGTCTACTTATATTCCGATCGGGCAGGTACATGCACTTGAAAACCCAGGCGTATTGCCGCTGGAGATGGTTGAGGTGCAGAGTGGGTCTTATTTGGGTGAGGATGATATTGTAAGATTTGAGGACAAGCATGATCAGGCTTAGGGGTTTTCCCTCTAATAAAAAATACTTTTTAAGTAATAATCGGTCTATAAAACGGACCGTTCTCACACTACTTCTGCTTTGTTGTGGGTTAAAATAGTACTGGATTAAATTGCAGTGTGTTTTTATCCAGTTAGCTTTCTAATATTATTAATCTGTATTGGTGGTTTTATGATTACTGCTGCGAATGATGATTGTTTTGCGTTTTCTTCCTCTGGTGCTTCTACTAATTTCACTCTTAGTTATTCTGACAAACTGGCCGATAAAATTACTTTGTTGGCGGGGCAGATTAATGCCGCTCATTATCGATTTTTAAAATACATTGCTGAGTTTGATCGCATTGAGGGTTGCGCATGCTTTAGAAGGATTGGATGCTGTTAATGAGGCATTTGAAAAGGGCGAGTTAAGTTATTCTAAAGTGCGGGCGATGACGCGGGTTGCGACCAAAGAAAATGAAGATTTTTTATTGATGATGGATCAGTACGGCACTACGCAACAAATGAAGAAACTGGTTGGTGCGTTTCGTTCTGTGTGTCTGCATGATGTGGATGAGGGTGATTAGCAGTATGCGAGAATTGAGCAGGAGTATGCTTCTTAGCAGTCGGAGCAACTCCTGCAAGAGCAGGCGCGTTCGCTTTTTTATTATCAAAATGATGATGGTATGTGGGTGATCAAGGCAAGGCTTGCGGCTGAAGAGGGTGGTTTTTTGGTGAAGCTGATAAAGGCTTTGGGTGGACAGGTTATGGAGGGTGTTAGTTCTAGAGACATTAGCGCTAAACATTGTGTGGGTGGAGATTCTGAGACTAGGGATGATGGGGGCTTTAGCGACGAAAGCGTTCCCGCGGTGTCGTCTTTTGTACCTGATCCGCTTATTAGTTTTCCGCAGAGTCGGGCTGATGCTTTGGTGATGGTAGCGGAAAGTTTTGGCAAGCGATGGGGCTAGGGCTGTTACTGGTGGTGTTGGTTTGAAAGGTGCTGAGCGTTGTCAGTTGAGGCTACATATTCATGTTGGGTCTGGTTCGAGTACTGGCTTGGAAGTTCCTTCTAATTTAGGGGCGTCTTCTGGTTTAAGGGCAAGCTTAGACGCGCATTGGATTGGGCTAGGGACCGCTAAGAGGCAGGCTTGTGATGCGATATGGTTGTTGAGGCGGATGAGGTGGGCAATGTGTTAAATATTGGCCGTCGCAGCCGAGTTATTACCGTGTCTATGTCGCGGGCGGTGTCGATTCGGGATGGTGGCCGCTGTCAGTTTCCAGGGTGTTGTGTGTCGCGTTATGTTGAGGGGCATCATATTGTGCATTGGGCTAATGGTGGGCCAATTTAAAACTGACAAACTGTGCGGTAGACAGGTGCCGCGCTAGGTCTCGTAATATAGCTTCGCCTTGTTGCTCCTTGTCGGCCTTATAGGTCTTGTCCATTAGGGTTCGATTACCGGGCTGGTGTGCACTGTAGCGAAAGGTGTAGCCGGAGTCGTTATGCGATTTTTTTTGCTTGTTGGTACGTTGCACGCTCCAGCCGCTAATGGCCTTGGCTACTTCTATAACGTCATTTTGGGTATAGCCGTCACTAACTCCGATGTTATAGAGTTCTAGAATTTCACGGGCTAGATTTTCATTAAGTCCGAATTTCCTATCGCTGCCTTGTTTTGATTTATTACTAACTAGGGGGGGGCTGGACTAAAAGATTGGTCATTGTTTAGGTACAGCAATATTCCTGGGTGTTTGATGACCGCCAGTAGCAGCGCTTCAAATTGGCCGAGTAATTAGGTGCAATTGCCTCTCGTTCCACAAGTGGGGCGATGGCCTTCATTATAGTTGTGCTTCTGGAAATGCTGAAATGGTTGGAAAAAAAGTCTAACAGTCGCCAATTAATCGAGTCGTTGGCTGCAATACTGCGCGCGAGTGTATCGCCACTTAGTTGTTTTATTGTTTTACTCAGGCTGTTTTGAGCTTCTACTTAAAACTGTTTTTCTTCAGATTTTTTGTTTTTCCCCTTTGCGTTTCTTTTGGCAAGATTGAGTTGCTGGAATAAATTCAGCATGTCACTGAGGTTGCCTAGCTCTTGGCCTATTAGGGGGGGCTAGTTTTTTTAGTAGCCAATATTGCGGATCTTGCGCAGCGGTTATTATTTCACCTGGTTTGGCGCCCAGGCCAAATCGGTTGGTGGCAATAATGGCGTGTTTCTGCATGCTATATTCCCAGTGTTTGTATAGTACTTATAGTCTAGGAGTAGAGTTTGAATGCTTACTAACTATTGTTTAAGTAGTAGAAATATCATATATGAAACATTAATTTACGTTTGTCCATAATACCCATTATAATACCCACCATTACCATAGCTATATTTTCCAAGCTGCTCTGTATCTACGCGGTTAAGCACTAAGCCAGTTAGTGGTAATTTATTATGAGTAAAGCGCGCTATACCTGCAGACACTGCTCTGTGCGGTGTGCTGTTTGCTCGTATAGTGTAAATAATTGAGTCTGCCATTGTTGACAAAATTAGCGAGTCACTCACTGCTTGCACGGGTGCAGAGTCGATGATAATACGGTCGTATTGCGCGCTTAGGCTTAGCAGTATCTCTTTAAAGGTTTTTGAAGATATTAGCTCTAGTGGGTTGCTGGGTATTACACCCGCGGGGATTAGATCAAAGCCGTCTTTCTTATGCTTATATATACAGCGTTCTAACGGTGCTGTTCCTGCCACTAGTTCAGACAACCCAGGCGAGCCCTTAGGCAAGTTGAACGAGGTGCCTAAGGTTGTGCGGCGCATGTCGGCATCTATTAGCAGCACTTTTTCCATTTGGGCCAAAGACCGACTCAGGTTCAATGACACCGTTGATTTCCCTTCGCCTGGGCAG
>JBLHVA010000146.1:0-5072 GCA_047630005.1 Candidatus Endobugula sp.
CATTTACTTCTCCTATGTGTTGTCAATAACTGGTGCCTAAGGGTAAACTCCCGTTATGCACATTCCCCGAATATATATCCCACAAGCCCTTAGCGAACATATTGCCATTGAACTCGACAAGGCTGCCATGCATCATTTGGTGACAGTGATGCGAATGAAAGTTGGCCGTGAGCTTATTTTATTTAATAGTCAGTCAATCAGCGGACAGTTTGGAGAGTTCTCGGCGACATTGGTAACCATTGATAAAAAACATGCGCGTATTGATGTAGGTGCCTTTTCGGTGCCGCAGATAGAATCACCATTAAAAGTGCATCTAGGCATGTGTCTCATCAAAAATGATCGTATGGATTGGTTATTGCAAAAGGCAACGGAGCTTGGGGTGAGTGAAGTTACTCCACTGTTTAGCCAATATACGGATGTTAAAATACCGGCCGATCGTATCGAAAAGAAAATGGAGCACTGGCGAAAAATACTGATTAATGCCTGTGAGCAATCAGGTAGGGTCAGGCTTCCTTGCTTGCACACGCCGCGAACACTCGATTCGTGGGTACAGTCATCAACTAATATCAGTCAAAAGTATGTGCTGCATCCCCATGTCTCTCTACGTGCTATTGAAAATACTCACTTGAAGCCCACTTCTTCTAGTGATGCCAATGTGGTTGCCCTATTAGTGGGGCCCGAAGGTGGGCTGACGGATCAGGAGGTCGATTTGGCGGTAGATAATCAGTTTTCTGGGATGAGACTTGGGCCTCGTATATTAAGAGCTGAAACAGCGCCATTAGCGGCTCTGGCAGTTTTTTCATACCAGATGGGCGATTTTTAATCGTATTTTATTATATCAACATCTAGAAAAAGTGTTGCCGAAATTGCTATTAGTTTTGGTAGCCTTCTCTTTCTGTTGAAAAATGAATGTTGAGAAAATAGAGTGTCGCTTAGCCGATCACTCTCTTCCTTTCGTATATAGAAGTGCCTTTATTTACTATAAAAAAATAAAATTTTATTCAATAGTATGATGATTCGTATGTCTGGCATATTGGTTAAATATAACTACACTCAATAAGGGAAATGCGCCAAAGCACATCTTTTTTATTACCTTTCTAGCATAAATACACGTTATTAGGATCGCATGGCAATTAAAAAATCTGCATTGATGAAAAAGTTAATTGTAACCATTTTTTCGCTTTATTTTATAATTGCTGTGCTTGTTTCGATTGTCCATATTCTATTTGAATATAAAAATATTCGTGGTCAGATTGAAACGGACTTAAAATCGATACATGTCAGCTCATCAAATTCTTTGTCTGCAGCAATTTGGAACTTTAATTCAGAGCAGGTTGAGAAATTAGTTGATGGATTACTGACTTTACAGTTTGTCTCCGGCGTTGAAATCCACCACAATACTGACGGCTTGAATACCGCTAAAGGCGATGTGTATAACCGTTCTTCCATTTTGTATGAAGGCCCTATTATTTATAGTGATGGTTCTACTGATCGAGTGATGGGGGTTTTGAAAGTCACCGCCAGTCAAAGTATTATTGTTGATCGCATAAAAGTGAACGTAATTTTTATTATTGCTAATGCCTTTCTGAAGACCTTCTTTTTGTCGATTATTATATTTATTGTTGGTTATCGTATGATTGGCAAGCCACTAGATGAATTGTTTGGTTCTGTTAGTCGCTTAGATTTTGATAACGTAGAGAAAATGGAAAAAAGCAAAATAGAGTTAGGAGAAGATTTTTTCAAAGACAAGAATGAGTTGACGTATCTCATTCTTGCCTATAATAAAACGCTAGATAAGTTGGTGAGTCGAACCACGCAGCGGGATCAGGCAAGGCAAGAATTAGAAGATAAAAATGTATCGTTAAAAAATTCAATAAATGAAAAAACCTTAGCATTGCAAGATAAAGTTGATGAGCTTAATGGAATGAACGAAAAGCTAGAGGTTTTGGCAAGCACAGATCCGCTCACCAACTTATTGAATAGACGTTGCTTCTTTGAACGAGCAGAAGAAGAGTTGAGCCGGTTAAAACGTAATGATAAGCAAGCAGCCGTGGTGATTGTAGATATTGATTTTTTTAAAGCAGTAAATGATAAATATGGGCATCCGGCAGGCGATGCAGTGTTGGCAGTAATTTCTAAAATATTAAAAAATAGTGTGCGTCAGCACGATTTAGTATCCCGTTTTGGTGGAGAAGAATTTGCTATTTTTCTATCTGACGTCGATCTAGATAAAGCGATTATGTTAGCAGAGAGAATGCGAAAAAATATAGCCGAACAAAAAGTAATCTACAAAGGTGAAGTGATAAAGTCAACGGCCTCTTTTGGATTGTCGATGCTGACGTCGGATTCACAGGATATCAATACGGTTATTAATGATGCGGATAAGCTATTGTACGAAGCAAAAGAGGCGGGTAGAAATATCTTAAAGTATTAACGTTACATTCCTTCTATTGTATGCGAATGTTCTCTCAGTTTTTTTCCGGTGTTTTTCTTTTCTTTTTCGGGTAGTACGTCTGTACTTGGCCATAATCCACTTAGTAAGCAGTCTGCGTAACCGTTGTGTAAGCTGCTTCCCTTCATTTTTTTGACAGTGTCTTGGTGCGGATAAGTTAAACGTTTGTTGTTAACTTCCACTTGGCTTCCTTTAGGTGAAATAATACTGTACCACGTGTAGGATGTGCCGTCATTTGCTGGCATGCCTATCGCGCCTGGGTTATGCCACATTTTTTTGCCAGTAATTTTGCTAAAAGGAATTCCGGAATGTCCCCCAAATACCATGTCGGCTTTGGTTAAAGAAAATTCTTTTGAGAATATTTTTTCTTCGCTAGAAGGGAAAATAAATTGATTGATGGAAGAAACGCTACCGTGGACAACCAACGCAGATAAGTTATTCATGCTGAAACTTATATGGTGAGGTAAAGTCGAAAACCATTGGCGGTTACTGTGGCTTAATTTCGTATTAGAAAAACTAAACCATTGATTTGATAGTAAATCACATTGACTGCCATTATCAAAACCACAACCGCAGTCATCGCTATTGCTGGCGAAAGATTCTTCACAGTTCCCGAGTAAGCAATGTACTCCCCATTCGCGAATGAGTGAAGCCGTTTCTTCGGGTTGTCCGCAGTAAGCAACAATGTCGCCGGTGCAAATACACCTTTCCGCTGGGATGTTATGAGATTCAGCAACTTCTTTTATTGCTTGAGCCGCTTGTAAGTTAGAGTATACCCCGCCAAAAATAAGTATGGGCAATAGAACGTCCCCTAAATCCAGAGTGTTGTCTACGATTTTAGGCATGTTTCTTTTTACCGAAATAAAAGCTCGTGCAGCCGATCAGTAATATGGTGATACAAATGATTAATAATTTAGAATACTTATGTTCATAACCCAATAGTGGTGATAAAAAATTGACGTAACCAGAGCTTTCCAATAAGTAAAGGGTGCCACCACTGACAGCAGTGAAAAAGCTCACAAGCAATGCCCAGGTGTGGGTTTGTTGGTTGCCCCAGATATTAAAAAATATGACGGGTGCTAAAAACATAGACACTGTGCCGCTAACAGCAACGGCGGCATATAAGTCTTTGCTGCCCGTAAATAAAAATAAGCCGCCACCAATTAAAAATGCCAGCATGACCCAGCGACCATTGGCTAGTGTGGGTTTAATTATATTCATATCAACGGCGACTAGCTTTGCGGCGCTAGAAAAAGTGGAGTCTAGTGTAGAAACAGCAGAGATAACCAAGGCGACATTAAAAATGATCATGCACGGTACACCGAACAAGCGAGTCAGGGTGGAAATCAAGTCTTCCCCGCCTACTTTGACTACGCCAGCAAATACGCCTAACAACGCAAAAATGAATATACAAATAATGGATATGAGTGCCGCATAATGGAATGACTTTTTAGTGGTTTCTCTATCCGCTAAAAATCCACGGTCCATCATGACTGGATCATGTAATGGGTAGCTCCACACTTGCAATAAGGCAACAGCCAAAAGCACCCAGCCTGGACTTTGAATGTCGGGCGAAGAAAAAATAACCTGTGAAAGTGAAAAATCGTTATGGAATAACATGATACCCAGCAGCATGATCAAGGCCAGGATGACTAAGATTGCTTGAAATACATCTGTGCGTAACGACGCACGTAAACCGCCTGACAACGAGTAAGTAAATGTTGTGATGGCGACGATGGCCATCGCCGCAGTGTATTGCCAAGACCCGGTGACACCAAAGATAATGCCAATGACCAATAGATTAGAAAAAATTTCACTCAATAAACGTAAGATAATGACTAGGTTATAGCAATGATCGCCCACCATGCCAAACTGTTCATACATAAATGTTTGAATATTTTGTTTATTATGTTTGAAGCGTAAGTGATCAATGATGGCCCACCCAGTCAAAAAACTCACATAATAAGCAGCGTAAGCAAGGGCGCCAGCAATGCCGTAGTAATACCCTAAAATGGCTGCCGTCATTAAGGAGCGAGCAAAAATCCATGTGGTCACTTGCGAGAGCACCAGAGTCCATAGGCTTGGGCCTACCCCGTTATTTGAAACACCTTTAAAAAAGCCATCAGCTGTTTGTACACGAGGAGCAAGGAAAAAAGAGATAAGAGTAATGCCCGATAAAATGGCGATAAGTAGGTAAAGCATGAATTTCCTTAAGTAAAATGAATTAATACCAGTTTTCGTGAATAAAAGACGTCTCTTACCCTCATCCGCGTTGTTATTTTTCTTGCTAAGGCCTAGTTATTAGCTGTGAAGTGAGCATAAGAGTTCGCGCTGTGGCAAATGTGGATGAATAGAAGTGCCCTTTAGATTACTTATATATGAAAAGTTCACTGGCCGTTGGTATCACTGCTGTGTCAATGTATGATGACTGATGATATTACAGAATAAACATCATTAGAGCGAACCCCTATGATTATTGATTTTCAGCAGCAATCGGCCTCCAATTGTTACCATATTATGACGCAAACCATCATTCCTCGCCCGATTGCATGGGTGTTGTCGGAGAATAGTACTGAACCCGCTACTAATGCCGATAGTAATGAAAATCATCGATATAATC
>JBLHVA010000147.1:0-5062 GCA_047630005.1 Candidatus Endobugula sp.
ATTAGCGGGTCGTTATATTAATGATCGCTTCATGCCAGACAAAGCGATTGATGTGATTGATGAGGCGGGTGCTTACCAACAATTACAGCCAGCGAATAAACGTAAAAAACAATTGGGCGTACACGATATTGAAAATATTGTGGCAAAAATTGCACGTATCCCCGCGAAAACAATTTCGAGTAGCGATAAAGATCAGCTACGCAAGTTAGATGCAAATTTAAAAATGACGGTGTTTGGTCAAGATGAAGGTATCGATGCATTAACGACATCGATTAAATTATCTCGCGCAGGTTTAGGGGCGGAAGAGAAGCCGATTGGCTCTTTCTTATTCTCCGGCCCAACCGGTGTGGGTAAAACAGAGTTGTGTCGTCAATTAGCCGATGCGATGGGCGTTGAATTAATTCGTTTTGATATGTCTGAATACATGGAGCGTCATACGGTTTCTCGCTTAATAGGCGCGCCTCCGGGTTATGTCGGTTTTGATCAAGGTGGTTTGTTGACGGAAGCCGTCACTAAGAATCCTTATTGTGTAATATTGCTGGATGAAATTGAAAAAGCACATCCAGAAGTGTTCAACTTATTGTTGCAAGTAATGGATCATGGCACCTTAACGGACAACAACGGACGCAAGGCAGATTTTAGAAATGTCGTATTAATTATGACGACCAATGCAGGTGCGGAAGAAATGAGCCGCGCGTCTATTGGTTTCTCACACCAGGATCATAGCAGCGATGGTAAAGAAGCATTGAAGAAAGTGTTTACACCGGAGTTTCGTAACCGTTTGGATTCAATTATTCAATTCTCTGCATTATCTAAAGATGTGATTAAAACCGTTGTTGATAAATTCTTGGTACAGCTACAGACGCAGCTGGATGAAAAGCGTGTTCATCTTAATGTGACCGATGAGGCGCGCGATTGGTTAGCTGACAATGGTTACGATGAAAAAATGGGTGCACGGCCAATGGCAAGACTCATACAAGAGAAACTGAAAAAGCCTTTGGCGGAGCTGGTTTTATTTGGCGAGCTGAGTAACGGTGGTGATGTAACGATTACGGTTGAAGATGATGATATTCATTTGGAATTAGCTAGCGAGCTGGAAGCCGTTTAACTTTTTTCCCCTGCTAGCCATTCCTATTCTGGGTGGCGGGTAAAATTCGGGCAAACAAAAAAGAGGCTTATAGCCTCTTTTTTTATATGTATATTTTGAGTCGAGCTTAGCGGGCGCGGAAAGTAATACGCCCTTTAGAAAGGTCGTAAGGTGTCATTTCGACTTTAACCTTATCGCCAGTCAATATGCGAATGTAGTTTTTGCGCATTTTTCCTGAAATGTGCGCATTAACAACATGCCCATTTTCTAGTTTCACACGAAAAGTGGTGTTTGGCAGAGTATCAATAACTTCGCCTTCTAGTTCAATATTTTCTTCTTTTGCCATTCTAGAAATGTATCCTGAGCAGATTGTAAAAACAATGTATGCGGTATGAGTAAATAATTTAAGCGCTGCATTTTGCCTGAAATTACGCCAATAGCCAAGCCAATCAGGCTATTAATCCATCATTTAAATAGAAAATGCGGTTTTTTATAGGAAAGGGGTTCAATTCACGAGAACCCAGCGGTCACCCGATTGTATTTCTAGTGGTCGATAAGCTGATTTGTAGTTCATCTTAGATGAGTTTTTAATCCAATACCCTAAGTAAACACTCTTTAATTGACGTTTCTTTGCTTCTTCGACAAGGAATAAAATAACAAAGCTACCTAAGCTACGTTTATCTTCAGATGGGTCATAGTAGGTATATACCGCTGAGATACCATTATCCATGGTATCGACCACTGCTGTTGCAATAAGTCGATCACCGACTCTAAATTCATAATAGCTCGCGCAGTGCCAAGGCGAACTCAAAAAATTCTGAAACTGTGAGCGAGAAGGTGGGTACATGTCCCCATCTTTATGGCGCTCGTTAATATAGCGTTCGTATAACGCATAGTGCTCATCGTTATCAATATTGTCGATATGGATGATGTTAAGGTCGTTGTTACGCTTCCGTGTGCGTTTCTGGCTGCGGCTAGGCTTAAATAGAGCTACTGGGATACGCATGGGTACGCAAGCCTGACAGGACTCGCAGAGCGGCTTGTAGATGTGTGTGCCACTACGGCGAAAGCCATAATCAGATAGTTGGGAGTAGAGTGCGCGATTAATGGACTGTTTTGGGCTTAAAAATACGGTGGAAGCGACCTCATTGTCGAGATAACTGCAGGGATGTGGCTGAGTTTGGAAAAACTGTAGCGATTCTAAGTCGGAGACTTCTTCTATCGCGTTAATTTTTTCCTCTAGATTACTCATTTCAATACTCTGGTGTTAAACCTAAAAACTGCTGTTGGATCGCGAAAGTCTGCGCAGTAACAGTAGGCGCGCCAATAACTCGCTTCGGAGCGCCGACTATTGGCACACATCTTTTTCACGCCTAACTGCCGTTTCTAGGTTGAATGATCGTTTAATAACGTCGTTACGTTAGCTCTATTTGCCAATGGCAGGGTACATTTTGAGTGTATCGTTGAATAAGCACTTCGAATGTTTCTCTAGCCACTTCAACTGCGCCTAAGGAGGCTAAGTGATCATTATATACCTGACAATCAATAGCTACATAGTGCCATTGTTTTAGTTGCTCTACTAGGTGAAATAGGGCGATTTTTGAACTATTTGTACGGCGGCTAAACATAGATTCACCAAAAAACACTCGGCCAAGGGCTATACCATACAGGCCGCCGACTAAAACGTCGTCCTCCCACACCTCTATAGAGTGGGCATGACCTAGGTGGTGGAGTTCACTATAGGCGGCAATGATTTCATCGCTTATCCATGTTCCATCTCCGTTCTGCGATGCTCGCGGTTCTGCGCAAGCAATCATCACATCTGTAAATGCTTGGTCAAAGCTGATGGCGAAAGTACTTTTTCTTATGGCTTTTTGTAAGCTCCGGCTCACGTGCAACTGGTCAGTGTAGATAATTGTACGGGGAGAGGGTGACCACCATAAAATAGGTTCATCATCACTAAACCAAGGGAAAATTCCCTGCGAATAAGCCTTTAGTAGCCATTGTGGCGATAGCTGGCCGCCAGCAGCGAGTAAACCATTAGGTGATTCTAACGCTGAGGACGTGTCTGGAAATGTAAGTTTGTCTGGATCTAGCCAAGGAAGCTGTAACATAATGGGTAGAGCTCAAATAATAGCGTGATTAAAATAGTATTTACAACATGGGAGATTCATCATAATGCAACTGGCCAAATCAACCAATATAATAGGGGGCTTTATTTTACTCGCTTGCGGTGTGGTCGGGTGTTTTTTCCCAGATGTAGTGGCAGATTACTATGGTTTCGTCTATGCGCAGATAGAGGCGAAAACGACTATGCGCGTGCTGGCGGGTCTATGTATGGGCGTTGGGGGCTTGATAGTGTACTTTGCTTGCCGTAGTGACGATCAGCGTCCAGTGGTACTTTCTTTAGGGGTTATTTTAGCCAGTTTTGCCTTGCCGCGCCTACTAGGTTTGATGGTAGATGGTTTTGATCAGACAGATATGTGGTATGAATTATTCTTTGAAATAAGCAGTATATTATTTGTGGCTTATGTTTATTGTCGGTGTAGTGCAGCCAATAGATAAGTCGTTACAAAAACGACGGTTTTTGGTAAGCTATAGCCGTTTTATTGAGTATTAAAAACAATAACTAAAATACTTGTTTGGTATTGTTTATTAAAAAATGTCTATTAAAAGTACTTGTTCAAACAATATTTTTCGGTGAATATCATTAACAAAATAGTATTCATTATCCTAGCTATTTTTTCACCACCTATTGCCGTTTCTCTAAAGCTTGGCGTGGGTAAAGGCTTGGTTATAAATATTATTTTATGGTGTTTGGACGTCGTTCCCAGCATTATGCATGCTTTGTGGGTGGTGACTAAGTAAGTGGGTTGTCTATTTTAAAAGGCGAGCCTTTTATTTTAGGCTCGTCTTTTTTGTATGATTTCTTCTGTTTTTAATGATTATCTGGGTGAGGTTGAGCTGCTAGTGGATATAGATAATACTGCCGTTAGCGATCCGATAATACGCTCCCTTGCCTTATTGAGCGCTAGTGAAAAAAACTATTTTTTAGAGCGTATATCAAATACGCAATCGCCTATTTCAATTGGTTTTATTAACCAATATGCATATAACCTCATCCATGCTAGCAAGCAAATTAATTCGTACTTTCAATCCCTTACTTATCGTTTACGTGACGGCTCGGGTATAAAAATTGCCTGTGTGTATAACCGTTGTGATGCTGGAGAAAACCTAAACGGCACTGATTTTATTCCCGTCATATTACATTCTATTTTTCAGCAAGACAGGGATCATAAAGTTTTTGTATTTGGCACAGAAGAGCCTTGGTTAACGAATGGCGCCAGCTCTTTACTTAAAAAAAACTCGTATAGTGCAATTGATGGTTTTCAAGACGATAGTGTTTATATAAAGCATATTGAAGAGCAGGTTGAGCAGTCGACTCTTGCGGTTATTGTGTTAGCAATGGGAATGCCAAAGCAGGAGCGGGTAAGCCAGCAATTAATGAAGGTGTTAGCTACTCCAGCCATTATTATTTGTGGCGGTGCAGTTATCGACTTTTATGCAGGACGTTTTTCTCGAGCGCCTTATATCTTTCGCCGCTTAGGTTTGGAGTGGTTGTATCGTTTATGTGTCGAGCCCAAACGCTTGTTTCGTCGATATGTCTTGGGTATTCCTGAGTTTATTTTTTATATGATTAAAAATAAATATTTCTCAAAAAAATAAAGTTATTGTTTAGTAATAATGTTGTCTGGAGTGGTAAAGAGGTGCGCTAGAAAGTGATGAGCTAGAAAAGTCATAAAAGCGTGTAAAAGAGAGGGAGCTGATTAACGATGATTAGTCGCTAATCAGTCATGGTGTTTATTGATCTAAAAACTTCTCTGCATCTAAAGCAGCCATACAACCAGAGCCCGCAGAGGTGATTGCTTGACGATAAACGTGGTCGGCAACATCACCCGAGGCAAAAACGCCTTC
>JBLHVA010000148.1:0-5018 GCA_047630005.1 Candidatus Endobugula sp.
CTGAAAATTCTACAGCGTTAGCCGACGAATATAAGGTGTCAATAGCAGAGTATAATGATTGGTTGAAATTTTTATTTTTATTGTTGGTCGTTGAAAAAGAAGGTAAAGAGGGTTTCAATGTCCATGATAAGTTGGTTGAGAGACTTTTTGGTGATGGGTCGCAGCCATCCATAATTACAGTTTATCATTATACAAATCAGCATGTGTTGTTGTCGGATCGAGGGTTTGTTTTTTCAGAGAATGAGTCTTGTTCTGAGTGGAAGTTTAACTTATGTGCAAGTGCGTTTGTTAGTTTCACACTTTGCGATGTTGAACATATAGCTCGAAAAGAATGTGGGTATGATGCGCAAGCAATAAGTCAATTATTGCCTCTTGATTTTTTTCCAGATCAGATTCCTGACGATTTTGCTCAGTTGTCACGATATAATAAAAGCGTTGTTGATTTTTCCTTTAGTCAGGTTTTCTGTAAAAGTAAGAATGTTTATATTCGGTGATAATTGCTGCTATATACTTATTTTTTTGATTCTCCACTTCTATTTAGATTGTTGTTGAGCAATATGCGCCAACACTTGCCCGCCCAGCTGATCGTAGGTACCAAAATAATCTAAGCGGCGAAAAGTACATTGTGGGTATTGTTCTTCTAACTGCGAAATTTGTCGAGGAATGTCGTTAACTACATGGTTGCCCTGATTAAAAAATAAGGGGTACACATCAAATTGTGTATAGCCTTGGCACAGTGATTCTTCTACTGCTACTGCCAGTGAAGGTGAAGCGAGTTCTAAAAAGCAGGCTTTGACTGCGGCATAGCCATGGCTTTGTGTTGCTATACCTAGGGTGAGATGTTCGAATTCTTGGTTAGCTTCAACTTTACGACTGCCGTGCGCCATAATCATTAATACGGTGTTGTTATCATTAGACATCATCTTCACTTTTTACCTCAATAATCACTTCGTCATATTTTCCATTATCGGCTGCGCCATTCTCAATAGTGACATTCACATTGATGGGACGACAGCAAACAAAGCAGTCTTCTATGTAATTTTGCTCTGCCTCCGATAAATCAACCACCATCTTGATAGGTTCGCCGCAGTAGGGGCAATAACATTTTTTTGTACTTAGCATGAACAATTTCTCGATTTTTGCGTACAATCATTTTATATAACGATAACATTTTAGGCTTATTACATCATACGTGTAAAAAAGATCGCGCAATATGCGCCACAACAAGAGTCATTACAAATGAAATACACGGGTCAAACAGACTTTTCTCATAGCCAGCAACCTAAAATAGGTGTGTTAGTCACTAACTTGGGTACACCAGAAGCGCCTACAGCTAAAGCTCTACGCAAATATTTAGGACAATTCTTAGCCGATCCACGAGTAGTGGAAGTGCCGCGTTTGTTATGGCGTTGTATCTTGCATGGGGTGATTTTACGTATTCGCCCTAGTCGTTCGGCGGCCGCGTATAAAACGGTCTGGACCGAACAAGGCTCGCCGCTTATGACTCATACGCAGGCTCAGTGCGATAGGCTCACTCAATCATTAAAAAAACAGTACGGTGACAATATCGAGGTTGCTTTTGCGATGCGCTATGGCGAGCCTTCGGTATCCCGCGCTATTGAAGCCATGCAGCAACAAGGCGTGCGCCGCTTATTGGTGCTGCCTTTGTACCCACAGTATTCAGCGGCCACCACGGCTTCGACTTTCGATGCCATAGCAGAAGACTTTATGCGTCGCCGTTGGTTGCCTGATTTTCGTTTTATTAGTCATTATCATGACTACCCACCGTACATTGAGGCTTTAGCAAAGAGTATAGAGGCGCATTGGGAGCAACATGGCCGCGCAGATAAATTGCTCATGTCTTATCATGGTATCCCTTTTCGCTATTTAAAAAATGGTGATCCCTATCATTGTGAATGCCATAAAACCTCTCGCTTATTAGCTGAGCGCTTAGGGTTGACCAAAAACGCTTATATGACGACCTTCCAATCCCGCTTTGGGCGTGAAGAGTGGTTAAAGCCTTATACCGACCACACCTTAAAGGCCTTGCCAGAGCAAGGCGTAAAATCGGTACAAATAGTGTGCCCGGGATTCTCTTCAGACTGTCTAGAGACCATCGAAGAAATTGGTGTTGAAAATCGTGAGTATTTTATGGAAGCCGGTGGTGAGCGCTATGAATATATCGCAGCGTTAAATTCCAGTGATGATCATATTGATGCTTTAACGCAACTGATTGATAGCCAATTACAAGGATGGGCAATGCCTTCGCTTGATGCAGGCGCAGTAACCCAGGCACATTGTGAGGCATTACCCAAGGTGCAATAGACAGCACAATAGAAAGTAAAATAAAAAATACGATAGAAAGTAAAATAGAGTAAGAACGAAACGCTGTTACTATTATGTTGCTCGCTTTTATTGTGATTGTGCGGCAGGGGTTAAGGCGGGGCTAAGAATGTTAAGCCAGCTCTCTTTGGCTTGATGGTATTGATAAGCACAGCGCTCGGCCTTGTTATCGTCGAATCCTGCTTGTTGCTGAATGGCACCGTAGGCCGTTGGGTTGCTGCCATAAGCGTTGCACAGTCGACCGTAATAGCGCTGTTTATCTAAGCTGTGCTCTGACCAAAAATCGTCCTTCGTAAATTGGCGCATACGCTGGTCTTTGATAAAGAATAAGTCCGCTGCGCTAATGACGACATCGCTACCGCCTTCGAAAAACTGAATTAATATGACATCGGCAAAAGTATCTGCGGCATCCTCCTCTTTTCCTAGTACGGGTAAATTATATTGATCGATTAGAGTATGGGCGAACTCATGAAAAATCACATGAAATAAAACATTGCCGGTATAAGTGTCTAATGCGGTTTTTTTATGATCAAATTTTGCTTTGCGATAGCTATCACGAACGTCTTGAATAAACAGATAGGGGATTTCGATACGGCCACTTTGTTGCCAAACTCGGTCATAACTACCAAAAGATAAGGTGACATCGTAGGGCGTGAAAAAATGAGCGTTGAGAAAGTTAGCGGCTGCTTGTACTGTTGGCGACGTCTTTAAGCGCTGAGCAATTTTTTCTTCAGCAGCGCTATTGGATTTCTCTAAAGTCACCGTCATTTCAGCAGCAGCAATATTCGACAAGCCGAAAGTCAGTATGAGTAAGCGGCAGAAAAGCGTTATGTGTCTCAAAGCCATCGTCCTAGTTATTTGTCATTAGCGACTATTATGACGATTTTATAGTGTCTTATAAACTAACAGTCGAGCTTTATACGTATAAAGCATCATTATTCGATGATCAGCATTTACCATCCACTACGGAGTATCGCCATGTTTGGCTTATTTAAAGCGAATCCAGAAAAAAAATTACAAGAAAAATACGAAAAATTGCTAGAGCAAGGTATGCAGTTTCAGCGCAAGGGCGATATCAAAAGTTATTCTATGATCACTGCTGAAGCCGAAGCGGTATTGGCGGAGATACAGGCGTTGAAAGGGGAGAGAAAATAATTCTGGTGGTTAAAAGACTTGTTGAGCCGAGGTTTTATCGACTCAACAAGGGTGTTTGACTGTAAATTAATGGTTAAGGAACTGAATACTCAACGGTATTTGATACAGGTTGGTAATATTCATTAATAAATTGTTGTAGGTAAATACTCATATCGCTACCCGATGTGTTGCTACAGTAAGTATATGACATTTCATTGCCCGCATTTCGTTGTAGAACGGTGGCACCATTTTTTATTACTACCCAGCTTAAGTTGTCACCTAGCGAGCCAGTTCGGCTAACGGTATATCCTGAAAGGTTAAGGCTATATGGGTAGGCTGCAGGAACATTGTAATCAACAATGTCAGACACTATCTCGTATTGTCCATTAATAAACATTCTTAGCCATACACGATAAGCTGAGCCTGGGCTATTATTGAAGTAGCTGTAGTGTAGTTCGTCAGCCGCACTTCTTTCTAATACCACAATGCCGTCCTGTTCAATAATCCATTGTACCGGATCAGATAGCTGCCCACTTCGAGTAAGGTTGAAATTAACATCTACACTTAAATCAAAATTGGTTTGCCCTACCTCGTAGCTGACGGTGTTAGAGATTATTTTGTATTCGCCTTCAATAAATTGTTTTAACCAAACGTTATATTGACTGCCGGCGATATTACTAAAGTAGCTATATGATTGTTCATCGGAAGCGTTTCTTTCTAGAACGATGCCGCCATCTTTTTCGATCACCCACGTGACGTTGTCACCAATATTTCCGTTTCTGTTAATGCTGTAGTTTTCACCTAGGGTAAGTTCGATAGTGTCTGTTACTCCGGGTTGATACTCTACGATATTAGAAATTTGCTGATAGCCATCAGCAATATATTCTTGTAGCCACACGCGGATATTACTATTACTTGTATTCGAGTAATGTTTGTAAGCTAACTCTCCAGCGGCATTTCGTCGCAAGACAATAGTCCCATCTTTTTCGATTACCCAAGAGATATTGTCACCAATATTACCGTTACGGTTTACAGTGAAGTCGTAGTCTAATGATAGCGCATAAGGGTACGCCACTTCAGTCTGCCTTTCTTCAATAGAAACAGTAATGTCTTCGGTCTCACCAAAGTTATATGTGCCACAAGTACGCGCTCGATTTCGGTAACTCATTACGACTCGAAGAGTAGTGATGCCTAACTCGACGTTTTCTGGAAGTGTGAATGTGACAGTTTTTTCCGTTTTACTAGAAAAGCGTGCAATTTTTTCGTATTTTGTAAATTGGCCGTCGGCCTTAAGGTCAATCTATGCCTTCCATTTTTCTCTATAGGTTTGACCACTATAGTCAGGAGTGAAGGTTATTTGGTTCTCCCCAGGAATTATAGATATTGCATCATTGATATGTTCAAAATAGCCATCATTTTCAGGTGCTTGTATTTCTTCACCGTTAATAGATAACGTATCAATCCACTTGTAATTAGAGTATCTAGCAGTAGATGCACAATAACCGTTATCGGCGTTAACAAATGTAGAAAAAGAGAAGAGG
>JBLHVA010000149.1:0-4979 GCA_047630005.1 Candidatus Endobugula sp.
TTTACGTAACCGCTCACTGACAAAGTGAAAAAACTCGCGACTGTAAAGTCGTGATAGGTTGTAATCTCTGGCATAGGGAAAATCCAGATAAATCGCATCAAACATTTCCGTTGAATGGCGAATATAGTGATAAGCATCGCCAAAATGTGTTTGAATTCTCGGATCTTGCAGCGCATTTTCGTTCATAGCGGTTAATACAGGGTGTGATCTTGCTAGCTCAACAAGCTTAGGATCCAAATCCACATGCACAATTGTCTCAATCTCTTTATATTTAATGAGTTCACGAAAAAGTAATCCATCACCAGCGCCCATCACCAAAACCCGTTTGGGTACACTGCCATTTAGAGCAATGGGAACATGTGCGAAATATTCATGATAAAACTCCTCATAATTAGAGGTCAGCTGGAAATCCCCGTTGAGAAATAACACATAATTTCGTGGTTGCTTTTCGTTTTCTAAAAATTTTGTGGAATAAATATCAATCAAATCATCGGTATGATAGCCCTCATCATCGTAAACAAGATCAATTTGCTGATAAGGCGAACGTGTACGAAATACATTTTCTACAACGCTCAGAGAACCCAAAAACTGAGTGAATTCTTCTGCGTAATCCCAGTAGTAGTAATACTTCTTCATAAAATACTGCTCTATACTACTAACAGAAAAGAAACTGAATAGTATGGTGGTGGCGAGCACGCCACAAAAACTCAACCGCCTGGCTATCTGTTCGGGGGGTAATGATGCCCACCACAGCGCGAGCAACGCCACCGCCAGATTGATACTAGCGGTTAGCAATCCCACCGTAATAAGATCAAAATTCGGCATTAACAAAAGCGGAAAAGTAAAGCCAGCTAGCAGTGAACCAAGGTAATCAGATGCAAGGACACGGTTAGTCACCTTATCACCCAGCGGTAATTCGAAGCCCGTGAGCAAGCCAATGGCTGCTGTCAAAAAAAGCGCTGTACCAAAAAATATGAAATTAGTCAGAAAATGATATTCCGAAAAGTAAAACATCAAGCCAAATGTATGCGCAAAATGCAGTATCGGAACAGCTAAAGTACCCATAACGCAAAGCATAATCTCCACTCGAAACAGTCGCGCCCATAGGTTTTTTATAGTGCGCTTTGTGTGGATAAGCGCACCTAAACCCATACCTCCGAGATACACACCAATAGTCAGGCTATACCAAACAACGGTATTAGCCGCAAGCGTGGCCAGTGTTTGTGCGATAAGCAATTCATACAAAAGACTGCAAGCTGCTAATGCCAAGGTGACGGCATAGATAATAGGGCGTGTAGGCTTACTCGCCACGAATACTATTCCTTGATAGCTGAAGACCTTCTAGGCAGCCCCTCGCAACTTTAACAACATCCACACGATCTGCACCATAGCCCGTTTTCATAATGTCTATGGCAAGCTGTGGTTTCATGCGGGTACCGCTAGTAAAGATATCCACGGCCGCAAATTTCTTTTCAGGCCAAGTGTGCACACTAAAATGTGACTCGGCAATAATAATTACACCACTGGCACCATAAGGTTCAAATTGATGAAAACGATCATCAATTATGGTAGATTTAGATTTAACAGCAGCGTCAAGCAAGACACGCCTAACAGTCTCTACTGTACTGATTAGGTCAGGGTTGCAGCCGTGGAGATCGACTAAATAATGGTCGCCAAAAGTAGCATCTTGTTCGGTTACTGTAGTCAATGTGTTTACCTCATGTTCCCAGATACAAGTTAAGAAGTGTTTCACTGATATAATTGGAAACGCTAAGACAATATATAAGCACCAAAAACATTGCCGCTTCTAAAACCAACAGTGTTCTGAATAGTTTTTTTTCAGATTGACCAACGTGCTCAATCTGCGTGACAAGTGCGATGCCCACAAGCGCATTACTCAAAGCGACCCAGAATGCGGTTGCCACAATACCAACATGAGGGTGAAGAATAAGGGCGAAGATAACAGTACCCAAAAAGGCACCCAAATAGTTTATGCCAATAATAGTATTATCTTTCCCTTTTTCTTTAAGCCCTTTGAGTTGAATTAATAGAGGAATCTCGAAGCCAGAAAGGATGCCAATAACGATAATCAGTCCATGAGCTATCGCTGAAACCAAAAATGGGCTCACATCTTGCGCGCTAACCAAAAACAACAATATAACACTGCTGCCACCAATTAATGTGAGTAAGGTTTCTACTAGAAGCAAGCTGATAACCGGTCGTGCGACAAAGCGTCCTTCGGCAATCAATGAGCCTATGCCCAAAGACAGCATATAAAGACCGATTGTGATGCTGTAGCGGAGTACGGTGTTCCCAAGGAAGGCAGACAAGGCCTGCCCTAATAACAATTCGTATACAATACTGCAGAAAGCAAGCAAAAACGTATTTATATATAGACTCATTTTTTAGATGGTACCACAAGATAAAAGGATAAGTGTTACATAAACTCTGCTTATTAATAGAAACTCTTCCAAATAATACCAGCCAACAAAAAAATTAGAATGCGCACAACTCTTAGAAATGAGTACTGGGTATCCAGTGGTAGAATATTAAAGCTATAATCAAATCTGGTGTATGACTCATCAAGCAAGCTCTTTAACCTGCTGTTGTTTGATGACTTCACTTAATTCCACTCCAGTAATAACATCTGCTAGTAAATTATGTCCTCGTAATCTGTGCCAGCGTTTTTAAGCGCTTTCCATTAACGTTAACAGCATCGCCAATATGGTTGCTCGACTGCCGTAAGATTTTACTTTTTGTTGCCCTCAGACTTACCGTGACGAACACTGATTCAATCGGGTTTGATGTACGCAATTGCCCCCAGTGCTCGTCTGGAAAATGTTTGCAATGCCTTCCTATCTTTTTCAAGGCATTTTTTTGCCTTTGGATATTTTACGTTATACCGAGAAATACAATGAACATCGACTTGCTTGCCTGATTTAATTAGACGCTCAACCTCGCTTAGTGTTTGATCAATATCTCTCAATCAAGTTTGGTATGGTGACGTATTTATGGATAGGAGATCGGTGGCGGCATTTGATCACAGTACTAGATTTATATCGTCGCAAAATTTTTGGTTTTACACTATTAGATTATCCGGATAGTGCGTTAACAAAGTTAGCATTATCGAATGCATTTGAAGCGCGAGGAAAACCCATAAGGTTAATGTTTATTAAGACCAAGGTTGTCATTACACTAGTTTGTCATTTAGGTAATTGATTTGGAAATATCCAATAAAGCAGAGTATACCGTCAAGCGGCACCGAGGTGTGTCGTCGAGGTAATTGTTGGGACAATGCTCCCATGGAACGTTTTTTTCGGAGTTTAAAAACCGAAAAAGTCCTGAAAATGTTTATGATACTGTAGCGAATGATTTTGTACGAAATTACATTTATAAATATTACAATTCGATAAGACCCCATAGCCACAATCAGGGGCTGTCACCGAATCAACAAGAAGCATTTTATTGGAAGACCTCTAATTGGATGGCCAAAAAAAGTTGACCTCTATATAGGCGACCTCACATTCAGTAATAAGCTATTAGCTATTAGCTAAAGGATATGAATTTCTTAAAAATACTCACGAAACCGTACGACTTTTTCGGCACCATAAAAAAATATTATTGGTAACTTATTTTATTTCACTAGAGTTTCATGCTTTTTCTATATTAACGCTTTGGCTTGTTTCTCGTAGCTTAGACTTAGAAATCAGCTATCTTTACCTAGCCATCTTTGTTCCATTGCAATACTGTCTACCATCGTTCCAGTATCACTGAATAGCTTAGGAATAACCGAAGCAAGCTATGCATTTTTTTGCAAATGGCAGGAACCCCAACTGCAAAAGCTATCGCTATAGCACTTGCTCTTCGTGTTATATTTGTCATAACCGGTTTAATTAGCGGCCTTATCTTTGTCAAATACAAAGTAAATTCCACAATACAAACTCATCCGACAATGAACATTACATTACAAATAAAATCGGCTTGAAGATTGTTAACCTCGGTTAAAACAGATAACTTTTGACTGTGTCATTTCTTGTAATGCATAGCGTACACCTTCGCGCCCTAAACTACCGCGTTTATAACCACCAAAAGGCATCGCATCAAAACGAAAATCGGAAGAATCGTTAATCATCACCCCACTGGCTTCTAAGCTATCAGCTGCTTTTAACGCAGTTTCTAAATCACGCGTAAAGATACCGGCGTGCAAACTGTAATCTACGCAATTTGCCCAGCCAATCACTTCATCAAAGCTATCAAACGGCTCAAGAATTACGACTGGAGCAAAGACTTCTTGCATGCATAACTCTGATGTGTCTGGCACATTAGTGAGTACCGTTGGGGTATATATATTATCGTTACGCTGATGCCCCGTCAATAATGTCGCTCCTTGGCTGATAGCATTCGCGACCCAAGACTGAATACGCGTAGACTGCGCTGGTGTAATCATCGGCCCTACATCGGTCGTATCATCCATCGGATCGCCTACACAAAGCGCTTGTGTTTGAGCAACAAACTCTATCGAAAATTGATCGAACACACTGCGCTCAATAAAAATACGCTGCGTGCCAATACAATTCTGCCCCGATGCCCAAAAAGCACCTGAAACTGTCGCATTTACCGCCTCATCAAGATCACTATCGGCCATCACAATCACGGGGGCATTGCCGCCTAAATCCATCGTCATTTTTTTTAAGCCTGCAGTCCGTGTCATTGCCTCACCCGTTTCCATACCCCCGGTAAAAGACACCATACGAATATCATCAGCAGATACCAATGCGCGCCCTATTTTTGCATCACCGATCACCACAGAAATAATCTGTTCATCTAATCCTGCACGAAAAAACGCATCAACCAATTTAATTGCAGACAATGGCGCGAGCTCTGAGGGTTTAAGAATGACGGAATTTCCGCCTGCAATTGCGGGCCCTAGCTTATGCGCAACCAAGTTCAGAGGATCGTTAAACGGAGTGATAGCTAAA
>JBLHVA010000150.1:0-4951 GCA_047630005.1 Candidatus Endobugula sp.
CAAAGTCTTGATCCAACATACGCTTTCCACCAATACCCGAGAAACGGCAATCAGGGAAACGCTTTTTTAAAACAGCTAATAGGCTTGCACCTAGAATATCACCAGAAGCTTCACCGACCACAATACCTATATGCATGATTACCTCATATCGAGTTTGTTAAGGGATCTCTGATTAACGATAATCAAACAAGCTTAGATCAACGCACAATTCCGCGTGTCGATGATGTTAGTGAGTCCATAAGTAATTGAACAGCTGAGCACTGATCAACTAAAGGCGATAATTCAGATAGCGCCTCCTGAGAGGTAAATGTTTTTCTATAAATGATTTTAAAGGCTTTTTGTAGTGTTTTAATATCGCTTTTAATAAAACCACGGCGAGATAGCCCTTCAATATTGATCGCTTTTGCTTCGGCTGGAGAACCAGAAACAATCACAAATGCGGGAACATCCTTACCAATAGCACTTCCCATGCCCGTAAAACAGTGAGCGCCTATGTGACAATATTGGTGCACTAAAGTATAGCCACCCAATACCGCCCAATCGCCTACATGAACATGTCCTGCTAAGGCGGTATTATTCACCAAAACACAATGATTACCAATCACACTATCGTGACCTATATGCACATAAGCCATGAGTAAGTTATCGTCGCCGATAGTCGTTTCTGAACGATCTTGTACTGTGCCACGATGAATCGTTACACCTTCACGAATAACGTTATTATCACCAATCACTAAACGTGTGGGCTCACCTTGATATTTTAAATCTGGAGTGGCTTCCCCCACTGTCGAAAACTGGTATATGTGGTTGTTTTTACCGATAACTGTCGGGCCTTTCACAATCACATGAGGCTCGATAATCGAGCCTTCACCAATAACCACGTCAGCACCAACAATAGAAAAAGCACCAATACTTACATTACCAGCAATGCTGGCTGAAGGATCTACAATAGCTTGGGGATGTATCATTCTTTATCAGTCAACTATACTTTTCTATCAGCACATAAAATAGTTGCCGATGCGGCTAACTCGCCCTCTACTGACGCGGTACAATCAAACTTCCAAATACCTCTTTTTTTAGAGATTACTTTAGCCTCTAACTGCAGACGATCGCCAGGTATCACTTGTCGCCTAAAACGTACTTTATCCGCGCCAGCAAACAAATATACCGAACCATCTTGCGGAGTTTTATCCATCGTCTTAAAACCCAAAATACCTGATGCCTGAGCCATTGCCTCAATAATCATTACTCCAGGAAAAATCGGGGCTTGTGGAAAATGGCCGTTAAACACCTCCTCATTGACGGTAATGTTTTTGTACGCCACGATAGATTCACCCACCGTTAGCTCAACCACACGATCAACTAAAAGAAACGGGTATCGATGAGGTAACCACGTTTTAATTTCTGTCACATCCATCATTTTCGCCTTACACTATTTTATTGATTATTTATCTCGGTCGTCTTGTCTACTACAAAACGACATTCTATAATTTATTCTAGTATTTCAAAAAAGACTATAAATTTCTCACGATACTATCTAAGCGATTAAAACGTGCTGCATTTTTACGCCATTTCACGGTTTCATTTAGTGGGGTTCCCGATGAATATGATCCCACTTTATTAATCGACTTACTGACCATGGTCATTGCCGTAATATGGACATCATCAACAATCGTTATATGCCCCACAATACCTACCGCACCCGCTATAGTACAGCGCTTACCAATACTAGTACTACCTGCAATCGCAGTACAAGCAGCGATTGCAGTATTCTCACCTATGCGTACATTATGACCAATCTGAATTTGGTTGTCGAGTTTCACGCCATCAGCAATAATGGTGCAATCTAATGCTCCACGGTCAATAGTAGTACCCGCGCCAATTTCAACATTACTGCCAATTTTAACGCCTCCCAGTTGATGGACTTTCTGCCAACTGCCTCGACCATCTCCCGTTGGCGCAAAGCCAAAACCATCCGAGCCAACCACTACATGGCTATGGATAACCGTATTATCACCTACTAAGGTATTTCCATAAATACAAACATTAGGATAAAGAATGACGTTATCACCAATAACCGTACTATCGCCGATATAGCATCCTGCATATATAGTTGCACCATGACCAATGGTCACATTTGCACCAATAACGACATTTGCTCCGATATCAACATCGCTGGCTATTTGACAAGACGAACCAAAAACAACAGATCCATGCACTTCACCTGAAGCGGGAGACAATATAGTAAAAAGCTCTGACACTTTAGCAAAGGTGTAGTAGGGGTTATTTGTGGTGAGCTTATTGCCTGCAAATAATTTCTGGTCTTCAGGTAATAAAATAACACAACCAGCATGTGTTGTTGCTAACAACGACTCATATACGTTATTCGATAAAAAAGAAATATCGTCAACCGTTGCATTCGCCAACGTATTAAGACCATGTATCATTTTATTTTTATCGCCCACTAAAGTTGCGCCTGCATATGTGGCTATTTCTTCTAAATGGCAAGCTATTTTATTCTGCATGATGTTAACGATATACCTTTAAGGACACTCTATTCACTGCCATTTAATCTTTTCACTACTTCTTCGGTAATATCAAATTCGGGTGTGTAGAAATGAACGGCTTGAGATTTAAATAATACCCCTATCGATTTCTCTTCAATAATTTTGTTAACAATCAGTTCAACTTTAGGTGCAAGTTCTTGTTGTATGCTGGCATCTAATCGATTACGGATAGCAGCTTCTTGGTTAGCTAAATTATTTATTTCAGCGACTTTGGTCTGCCCCTTTTCTATATGCTCTGTTTTTTGCTCTTCTGACCAAGTAAGAGATTTAGTCTGCCCATCCTTTTTCATCAATTCAATCTCTGTTCGGACAGACTTGATTTTATCAATTAGTTGCTGATAGTTTTTATCCGACCGCAACACTTCATATTGTTTTAATGAATAATTAGAAATCCGTAGGGCTCGATCTAAATCCGCAACCGCAATATTGGTAACTTGAGAAAAAGCAGTATGACTGCTCAAAACACTAAAAAACATAACAAAATAGATAGCAATTTTTTTCATAACTTGTTCACTATAAACTCATGATTATTGACAAATAACTGTTTTACTAAAAATGTAGTACTAAAAACTTTGACCTAGTGAAAACTGAAAGCTTTCTGTTTTATCAAAAGGCTGCTCTTGTATAGGTTTAGATATATACATACTTAATGGACCAACTGGAGACAGCCACTGTAAACCAATACCCGTAGAAGAGCTTAAATTACCTAAGTCAATACCGCTACAATTGGCTTGCTCACTTCCACAGTCATCAGAAAAAACATTACCTGCATCAACAAAAAATATCGTTCGTAATGATTTAATGTTTTTCGTGAATGGCACAGGGAAAACAAATTCAACACCAGTTTCAAATAAAATATTACCGCCTATCGTTTGCACATCCGTGTCAGTATAAGTCTGCAAAGCGCCTCCTTTGCCATTGCTACTGACGTAAGCATCACCATTACTATACGGCGCAGAGATATAAGACACTGACGGTGTGCCTTTAGGGCCTAAGGAACTTGTTTCAAAGCCACGGATAGAGCTACTACCACCTGAAAAGAAGTTTTCGAAAAACGGCAACCTATCTATATTGCCATAGCTGTTGGCATAACCTATTTTACCTTTCAACCTCAACGTTAGATTTTTCGTAATGGCTTTATAAAACTGCCCATCATAAGACAGCTTATAGGTTTCCATATCACTTCCCGGAACTGTCATCGAAAAATTGACTTTTTGCGAGCCGCCGTCAGTTGGAAAAATGCCGCGGTTTAACGTAGATTTCGTCCAGCCTAATTTAACATCGAAAGTATTAAATTCATTACCATGGACATCTAAAAAACCGTCAGGCGAGTCCTTTTCTTGGGAAGGATCAACAGCGCTAAAGCTCGCAACACTCTGTGCGGCAGTGGCAACCGAAGTAGATACAGTATCATCTTCATCAACAAAGCCATTACCATTTGTATCTTCGATGCCAGCATCGGTTAAGGTGCCAAAGTCAGCATTGGATATATATGCATCATCTACTCCTGAACGTAATCTTGGGCTACCTAAAATCTCCTGAACAGCTTGTGTACCAGCCTCTACTTTAATATTTTCAAAACCTACACCAAAAGAAATCCGACTATTTTCAGATATAGGGTAACCGAAAGTAACGTCAACACCTGCCCGATCCGTAGAAAAACTGGCTATATCCAGTTCATCAAGATCTCGCTCGCGATAAAAAAAACTAATGCCGCGACTAACACCATCTTGCGTGTAATAAGGATTAGTAAAATTAACACTATAGCCTGTTTCCACATCACTACGATCAACTTGAAAACCAAACGTATTGCCTGTGCCGAGCCAATTAGATTGCTGTAAACCTGCACCAATACTCACACCACTACCCTGAGAAAAACCTAAACTGGCATTAATACTGCCAGAAGGTAGCTCTACTACCGTAAAAATAACATCTACCTGATCTGGTCTACCGGGTATAGCTTGGGTACTCATACTTACCTCGCCAAAAAGCGGCAAGCGCTGTAAACGTAACTTTGATTGTTCAAGCTTCTCTGTGGATACTGGAGCCCCTTCTAATTGGCGCATTTCGCGGCGTAAAACATTATCCTGTGTAGCTAGATTACCAATGAAAATGATTCTCCTGACATAATTAATACTACCAGGGTTAATAAAGAAAGTGACTTCCGCGGTTTTATTATCTTTATTTAATTCAGGAACTGCGCTAACTTTTGCATAGCTATAACCGTCATCGCCCAATCGTTTTTCTATTACGTTTGCAATAGACAGCAACCTTTCTTGAGAGAAAGTATCTCCTTCGTTTATAGTAATTAATTGTTTTATTTCCTCTGTAGAAACTATTGGGTCTCCAGCAATATCTATAGACTTTATGCTATATTTTTCACC
>JBLHVA010000151.1:0-4902 GCA_047630005.1 Candidatus Endobugula sp.
GTCATCGTGTAATATTATCTATGGCGTCCCCATTGCTGCACAATAGCCTGTATCAAAGGCCGCATTCCATTGTTGGTATCTATCACCAAAACAAATAATAGCCATATCACATTCAGTTCATAGGTTTTTAGTCAAAATTGTATTGATCTTAGCCGATTTATGGTCGCGCCAAAAATTATCATTTTCGACACCCAGTATATCACCGACAGCATCACTGCTTTTATGATCTATATTTGCAAAAGTAAAATCGATAGGTAACTCATAAGATTTACTGACAGAGATAGTCTTTTACCACCAGTCAGTATGTATTTAACCGGATAATTAAATAGTCCATGTGTGCATAATTATCTCAACTTATGTTCTCTTTCTGCAAGAAAGGGGATAAATGACTAAGATAAGCACCGCCCTAAAATGACTCTATGGAACGCCTGAGAAAGATGCTTTCGTCATACAGGATTCGATCCTTAATTCATCAGTAAATAAAAGTAATAACGTCATTAAAAGGTTAGTGTCTGTTGATTATGAAAAGGTATTTTTTAGTCTGAGCCACGTTGTTGTGTAATTTGCATAGCAAAAACGCCGTTACCGACTGACCAATCAGAATAATCATTTTCATGGGTGAATATAAAAACATCTTTAGGGGATATTCCGGCCATTTCACTCAGGTTACTGCTTATCTTTGAGTACATCACTTTCTTCATCGCATCACTGCGGCCTCTGCGCATGGTTATTTCTATGCAAATAAATTTGTCTGATCGGGCAATGCCATTAAAAGTACGGCTATAGAAGAAATCTTCTGCGGTATAGGGTGAGATTAGATTAAATAACTCTTCCTCTGGCATACCAATCGTGTCGACGAGAGCGTCATGAATACCATGAACAATGGCTTCTTTTACCTCCTTTGCTGTGTTTTTTGGCATCGCTGTACGAATAAATGGCATGTCGAACCCTCCTGTTAATTGAGGAAGTAATATACGGTGTGCGTAGGCCGTTAAAAAGTGATTTACACTGCCGGCCTATGTGAGTTAAAGTCAAATAGATGAATAAGATGAAATACACTCACCTCCCTCTAATCGCTCTACGCGCATTTGAAGCGGCTGGTCGCCTTGGTACCATGACAGCGGCAAGCGAAGAGTTATGTGTAACACCGGGGGCAGTCAGTCGACAAATTCGCCAATTAGAAACGGTTGTCGGTGTGCCCTTGTTTTCTGGGCCAAAGAATAAACCCATGTTAACGGAGCAAGGCTTATTTTTGTTGCCGATATTAACCAGTGCAATGACGCAAATGTTAGCCGGTATCAATGCGATTAAATCGGCGGATAACAATATTGTTAATGTATCGTGCTTAAATACCTTTGCCATACGCTGCTTAATACCTCGCCTATATCTTTTTAATGCTCAATTTCCTGATATAGATATAAGGCTCAGTACAACATCAATCGATAATCTTGGTGGTCGTTATGATGTTGTGATTGGCGTGACTAAAGAACCTGTAGAGCGGATTGGGAATAAGTGCGTTTTATTCGCTGAAACAATAGGCCCTGTTGTTTCACCTGAGTTAATTGAGCGCTATGCCATAAATATCCCTGAAGACTTGAATGCGGTCACCTTATTGCAAGCGCGAACGCGGTTAGACTATTGGCGATCTTGGTGCGCAATTAGGGATAAAAATATTGATCTACAAGGTGATGTTAAATTTGATCATTTGTACTTTACTTTAGAGGCCGCTTTGGGTGGTTTAGGATTTTGTATCGCCCCACGGCATTTGGTTGCAGACGATATTAAATCCAGTCGGTTATCGGCGCCTTTTGGTTTTGTTGAGAGCGGTTATCACTATGTTATCGCTCAACCCGATAGTGGCCACCATAACGCGACTAGGTTTGTCGAGTGGTTGAAAGATCAGCGCTATAATCAATCATAAAACGTTTAACGTAGAGGGTTTAATCATACAGAATCTAATAATCTATTTTTTTACTGCCCGATACGCTTTGTAAACTACCTCTAATCTCAGCGTAAGACTTTTCGACACATCTCCAAGATTTTTAGACATATCTTAGTATTTGATGCTCATTTATACTCTCTACTGTCGTTTATTATATTTAACAGGAGATAAAAATGAGTATACGTTCAAGGCTTGTAGTCTTTGTAGCAACTGTATTATTCAGTACTTCAGGATCAGTGTTTGCGGGGGCCGATACGGAAACCGATAATAATGATGTGATTTTGGCTGGCCATGATGTGGTCGCCTATTTTACCCAGGGCAAACCGGTATTAGGCGATGAGAAGTATACGGACGCATATAATGGTGCTATTTATCGTTTTAGCTCCGCTAAAAGTCGCGATTTGTTCCGCGTCAATCCAGCGCAATATGCGCCTGTTTATGGCGGTTTTTGTGCTTATGGAATGACCTTTGGTAAGAAGTTTGAAATTGACGGCAAGGCATTTGAGATTGTTGACGGTAGACTCTATGTGAATAAAAATATAGATGTTTATGAGGCGTGGAAGAAAGATGTTCCTACACACATTGAAGAAGCCAATAAGAAATGGTCTACGGTGGAAAATATACCGGGCAGTAAGCTTTAAACGTTAAAATAAAAAAACAGCGCTTCGGCGCTGTTTTTTTATATCGCTTGTTTTTGTTGTATACGAATGGATCCTGGCGTACTGCCTACTATATTCTTGAAGGCTTTTCTAAACGCCACTTCGGACTCATAACCACTACGCTCTGCGATTTTTGCAATCGAAAAAGAGCTTGTTTGTAATAACCTTCTTGCATCATTCATGCGCCACAACGTTAAATACTTCATGGGCGTAATGCCTAGCACCTTACGAAAATATTGAGAAAAGTTAGACCGGCTCATGGCTGCGGTGTCGGCCAATATTTCTAATGTCCATGGATGTTCGGGTTGCTGGTGAATAACACTCATGACCTTCCCTAGGCGAGTATCGAATAAAGCAACCAGTAACCCGGATTCTACGGATTGGTTAGCCACTTGTTGTCGTATTACTTCAATAAATAATAAAAAGGCCATTTGGTCGATAACCGTGTAATGGCCGGGCCGCTCATCGCATATCTCTTTGATCATAAAATTAACGAGTAGTTTAATCAGATCTCCACCATTACTATTATTTGATTCAAGCACCGCCGCGGAAGGTAAAGCATCCAGCAACGGGAAAATACTGGGGTTACGAAATTCAAAATGACCACACACCATATGGGTTATCGGTTCATCGGCATTGGTTGGTGACTCGCTACCTGTGTTTATGGACTCGGCGCAGGGCGGGGTAGGAGAGTTGGCTATTATATGGCTGTCATCATTGGGAAATACGACAAGATCCCCCGAAGATAGTTTACGCGGCTTATCATCTTTAAAGTGCAGCCATGCTTCGCCGCTACCAATAAGATGGAAGGGGATTTTTTTTTTGCCGCTGGTATCCACGGCCCATGATCCACAGTATTCGCTTTCGGCAAATACTTGTGCTGTGAGTTCTAGCCGAGACAGCAAAATACTAAGAGGGTCAGGATTTTCCCGATAGACATCTGGACTTTCAGACATGATAATCGCTTTTTCAGTCATTCAATTACGTAGTTGCAATGAGTATAGTCTTTATAATGACATCATAAAACCCGGGTGCGATGCGTATGAGAAATATCGTTATTTATAGTAAAGATTACTGCCCCTACTGCAACGCAGCGAAGTCTTTACTCAAGGAGAAAGGCTGGTCGTTCACAGATATTGAGGTGGGTTATGACTCGGCTCTATTCGCAGAGATGGTTGAGCGCTCTGGCCGCCGAACCGTGCCGCAGATTTTTAATGAATACGGCCATATTGGCGGGCTTGACGATTTGGTGAAGCGTTTAGACAATGTGGAACGGCACACGTCCGCTGCGTGAATCACAAATCATAGTGCCGTAATAAGATAATGGGGTGCCAAGCGCCATTCTTGGAGATTTGGAATCCAAACGGTCCGCTGATAAGTAAGGGTATCTTCATGAGAATAGGAGCAGTCTAATTGTGAACAACAAACAAGTTTTAGCAGTGATAAGCCATCAAATGGAATGTTAGTCAATGAATTGATTGTTGATAATTTCCACAGTGTAGAAAAAAATAAAAACAGGCGCAAGAGCTCTTTGCCAATAAGGCTCGGCATTTACAATTACATGAGTGTATAAGTATTCTCGAAAAGTTGGCTGTATTGGTTGATCGCGAGCATGAAAGTTTTGCCATGACAATTGCGGAGGAGGGTGGCAGGCCGCTGCGTGATGCTCGTGTTGAGGTTGCTCGGGCCGTCGCAGGTATTCAATGGCTATTGCTACAGTGAGCGAGCGCCGCGGTAATGTGATACCGCTAGGCTACCAAAAGTCTTCCGCCGGGCTGGTTTATTTAGGTATTGGTCATCCGTTGGCATTTCCTTGGTGGAATGGTGTTTGGCTTAATGAGTGGCTTGCTGACCAGGGCGATTATTTTGCTAATAGGCTCTTCTGTTGCCAGTCGATTCATATTGGTATTCAGCGCCTTTGCAAGCGCCTATGTTGCTGAGCACATATTGCACGTCTCTGGAATAATGGTCGTGGTGATGGCGGCCATTATTACCATTGTTTCCACACTTATTGCTCGAGTTTTGGTTGTTACAGGGGTGAGCGCTTTCAGCCAATGGTTGGGAAAGCTGGTTCCGGAGGGTTGGCAAATATTGTTGATATGGGGTGGCTTGCGAGGGGCTATAGCGATTGCACTGGTTTTATCATTGCCCACCAGCCTGTCCTATTGGTGGACCATCCAGTCAATGGTTTTTTGGTGTCGTTATCTTCGGCCTTCTGATACAGGGGCCGACTAACAAATATTTGGTCGGTAAACTATCTAAAAATACTGATTAATTAATGACGTGGCTTTATAGGTAAAG